>NZ_JBKVCZ010000064.1:0-37869 GCF_046966825.1 Hungatella sp.
TCCACACTCCATCCACAGACCTCTGCCGTGATCCTGGAAATTGAGGGCACCCCCGAAACCACAATCCGCTTTGATATCAACGGCCGCAAAAATTCCCGCACAATAGGGGAATTGATGGCCGCCGGATTTTCAGGTCATATGAAGCCTTACCACAGCCAGGCATTTAAGGTGCATACCGCGGTCAGCGCATCTCAGTATACGGTGGAGAAAACCTTTACGGATGTCAATGGCGCAGCAGGCGATTTTTACCACATGGAGGTTTCGCAGCTCAATGGGCACTGGGCCTATGTAACTCCGGTCTGGTTCCAGTAAAATAAATAATGCCCCCAATGCCTGGAAAGAACCAACGGAAAGTGCTAAATTCCCCTCCCTTTTTTGCTGTTTTAATGCTATCATACAATCATACAGGAGGGAACCATACTATGACCAAACCATACAACATTTTTATCGAGGGAATTCCAGGCAGCGGCAAATCGACCCTGTTAGACACCCTGTCCCGGCACTTTACAGACTACCGTGTATATCGGGAGGGCGACATCTCCCCTGTCGAGCTGGCCTGGTGCGCTTATATGAGCGAAGATGCATACCGGCAGTCCCTCCTCGATCTGGCGGATATGCGCGGCGAGGTAGAACGTAACACCATAAAAGAAGGGGTTCAATACATCGTTCCCTATACGAAAATAAAAACCGACAATTTCCACTTTTACGAATACATGGAGAAATTCGAAATCTATGGCGGGAGAAAGGATCCTTCCGAATTTCGGGAAATCATCCTGCGGAGATTCCGGGATTTCCACTCAAACGGCAATGTATTTGAATGTTCGTTTTTTCAGAATATCATCGAGGAACTCATGCTGTATGCAATGTTCAGCGATCAGCAGATTATAGATTTTTACGTAGACCTGGCGGCGCTGCTGGATTTATCCGCGTTTAAGCTGATCCGTCTCGTTTCGCCGGACATCAGGCAGTGTATCCAGACCATCAAAGAAGAGCGGGTCAATCCGGAAGGCGAAGAAGTCTGGTATCTCATGATGATCGATTATTTAAGCCGTTCCCCCTATGGAGCAGCGCATCAGATTCAGGACTTTGAAGGCATGGTCAGCCATTTTAAACGCAGAATCGCGCTGGAAAGCGAAGTTATGAAGCTTCTGCCTGCAGGATGCTGCTTTGATATCGAAAGCAAACACTATGATACGGCGGATTTGCTGCGCATTTTCTGATCCGGGTCTGCTGGAGCTGCTTCATCAGCACTCTGTTACAGAAATTGAAATCATTGGAATAGATGGCTGCTGCTGTGTGGCCTCCAGTGCCGTAGATGCCTGTAAATCAGGCTTTCACGTAACTCTTCCCTGCGAATTCATCGGCGTACGAAATATGGCAAAGTTTGAAGAAAAAAAAGAAACCCATATTCTACTTCCCTTACTCTGGAAAACGAGAAAAACGCAGGGTTCCCCGCGGACTGCCCTGCGCGTCTACTCTCCCGCAGATTATTATTTTAGAAAAAACAACCGGAAAAGTGAAATAGATAGTTTCCTGGAACGGCCCTGACTGTCCCCTTCCGAAATGTCTCACAGTTACATTATATATTTACCAGCTTCGAAGCGGCTCCGTTTGTAACCATATTCTCAATTTACAGGAATCCTTTCTGTAATACAATGGGGTGTGTAGAATTTTGTCGAATCTTTGCGAATTTTGTCGAAAGTGTTTTTCCCCTCACTCTGCACGAAAAGAAATGTGATCCGTTCTCCCGCTGCGGCGCTTTTCATCCGCATCAATCCACTCATCCAGGGTGAGCGGTATATAATCCGAAAACATACAGAAGCAGTTGATCATCTGACACGGAACGGAAAGCGGCGGGCCGCCGTGGCAGTCCGGCCGTTCTGCGCGCCTGGTCTCATCCTGATACCGGTTCACCAGCGCTTCGTCAAAGGTATCATGTACGTGGCCGTACAGCATATAGGTCCTGGGCCGCCCAACCTCGTCCTTCCGGTACTGACCGTTGTAACAGATCATGGGGTAATGGCTTAAGATCACCTTTCTCTTATTATCCCGGAGTTCCGCATAAGGCTTCACCCACTCCAGGCGGCTTCTGTCAAACTGTCTGTCCGTCAGATACGAATCGTGATTCCCTTCAATCAGGCAGATCCGACCTCTCAGCTGACGCAGAATCCCGTTGGTTTCCTCGCCGGCACCGAGGGACAGATCTCCCAGCACGACCACCTCATCCTTGTCCCGTATCCTGCTGTTCCACTGGTGAATCATATGGGCGTTCATCTCAGCAGCATTTGAAAATCCCCGGTGATCCATCTGGTAATTTAAGTTTTCATGGTAAAAATGCAGATCGGATATATAATACCGCATAACTACGCCCTCCTTCCTGTTCCTGCTTATTTAAGTAAATTATACCCGATCCGCTGCCATTTCACAACCCGCACATAATAGAAAGGAGATGGCCCGGCTGCGTTTCTCAACGCATCCGGACCATCTCCTCAAACTGCCGTGCTTTCTCCAGGAAATCTTCCCGGCGCAGTTTTCCCCCTGCCATCAGCCAGGTATAGTCATAGTAATTAGGCAGAATCTCCAGTCCCATCATTTCCTTGGCAAATGCGTGAGCCGCGATCTCGCTGCACCGCAGGATTCCCGCCTGCCGCCTGCGCCCAAAGAGTTTTACAAGCTGCACCGGTTCCAAATAGTCAGAGACAAATCCATGGCTGTAGTAAGGCTGTGTTCTGTCATCCTTTATCTCACGCTGTGATACCCAGATAATGAAAGCATGATGGACGGCCAGCGCCTCCTCTTCTCCGATTACATAATCGCAGCTGTGCTTTGCCAGCTCCGCGATGGACTGCTTATACATGAGGACCTTTGCGCTTCCGTCCTTCCCATATTCGCTCTGGGCCCGGAAGGAGACACCGTAGTTTTCCCCGCTGGCCTCCTGATAAATGATCTCGATTCCCGCTTCCTCATACAGCGCGAAGATGCCGCCCGCGCCCTTTACTTTTTCGGCGGCTTCCCGCCCGAGGCGCAGAGGTTCTTCCACGTAATAGCGGTACTTATCTTCCGGTATTCTTCCGAACAGCAGGTCGTTGCTGAGTTCAAACATGCCCAGGACTTCATCCGATATCATTTCCGAGCCCCCTTCTTTACTATTTATATGCGACTGCAATCAGTTCTTCGCCGTCCTCCAGCCCTTCAATCTCCACATCCAGGATGGAATTTAACTGTTCCGCGCTCTGCATTCCCGTCAAATCCAGCATCTTCTCCCGATAGAAGATGAATACCTTTGGGATGGTGGCGTTGGCGTCGGAGAAGGTGGTATTGGCATCCAGAAATTCCGCGAACACGTCACCCTTTCTGGCCTTGGCAAATTTTAAGTAAGCCGCTTTTTCCTTCTTAAGCCTTACCACGCCTTCCCGGTCAATGACACAGAGGCGGCGGCTCTTCTGGCTGAATACGCCGAGGAATTTCTTCTTTAATACAGACTCATAGACGTTCCAGCGGCCCGATGAGGCCACACAGTTGGTGTCTTCCGGCGGCGTTCCCAGCGCTTCCGCCGAGATCTCCCTAAGCTGCTCCGGCTTTAGATCCGCGGCCGCCAGGTCCTTCTGCCGCAGCTCCGTGGCGCCTGTCGCTATGGCCCGCAGAATATTTTTCTGTGCGTCCACCTCGATGGTTACATCCACGGTTGCCTCGTTGGCGCCGGATTTCACGATCTTCTCGATGATATCGCGGCGCATTTTCTTGATATCGTCATCTGTGGGATTGGCGATGGTTCTCTCCATCTGTTCCCGGACCATGGCCAGCGCCACGCCGATGGTGGAGATATATGGTGCGTTCTTCGCTATTTTCCACTTTACATTCATGCGTTCTGCCAGAGAATGGACGATTACCGCGCCGGAGCCGCCGCCTCCCACCAGGGTTACAAACCTGGTATCCAGCTCATACTCATCGATCAGCTCTTCCACGACCGCCGCCAGCTTATCCATGGCAAGATCCATGGTCTGTCTGGCCGCCTCTTCTCCGGTGCATCCCAGATACGTCCCCAGCGCGTCCCAGGCAGCTTTCGTCGTCTGTGTACTGCCGCTCGCGTAGTCGCCCTCCGGAATGTAACCCAGCAGGTTGGCAGCTCCGGCCAGCGTCAGGGAATACTCCCTTCCGGCCGGGTTCTTCACCAGCACATACTCCTTCGGGTCGTCCTTTCTGGGGCTGACAAACAGCACCTCCGATCCGTCCAGTTCGCCGTCCCTCTGGAAACACTCGTACTCTTTCCCGGCGATATGAGCCGAACGCGGGCCGATATCCGCTATTTTTCCGCCGTTTACGCGCACCATGGAGCCGCCCGCCACGCCCAGTGTCCGGACGTCAAGTGACTGCAGATACGTCTTATGGCCGCCCACCTGGGCGTATTTGATCATGACTTTTCCATTCTTAATTACGGAGATATCCACGCTGGTTCCGCCTGCCTCGAAAAAGATTCCGTCTGAAATCTTTTCATACATCAGCGCTCCCGCCACGCCGGCCGCCAGACCGGAAAGCATGGTGAGAATCGGACGTTTCCGCACCTCATTGATGCTCATGACACCACCGTCGCAGCGCATAATCATCAGTCCGGACTGAATCTTCGTATCCACTACGGCCCGCTCCGTCATGTTGGCGGTCTCCATCATCTTCGGAATCAGGGATGCGTTGACCACAGCCGTCCTGGTCCTCATCTTCAGACCGTAGAGCTGGGATATCTCATGGCCGCCGGTACAGTAAAGGCCCTGATTTTCGGCATTTTCCTGTACCCGCAGTTCATTTTCAGGATTATCCACGCTGTAAGCCTCGGAAGCGACTATGACCTCCGCACCCGCGCCGCGCACCTCGTCGATGGCGGCCTGAATGGTTGAATCATTCACTGATTTAGAGTCGATAAACGTATGGCTCGTCTTTAAGAATTTACCCGGAGCCAGTTCGATGTCACCTACATTTGTCTCATTTCTGGCGCCTCTTGAGTCCATGCCGGTTCCCATGCTGATGATGCCAACATTTGCTACGTCTCCCTCCAGCAGCGCGTTGGTGGCCTGTGTCGTGCCATGGGCGATGAAAACCACATCCTCCGGTGCGATTCCAAGCTCCTCCATCAGCTGGCTGATGAGCGCCACTACGCCTGCCGCCACGCCTTCCTCATGGGTGGTCGGAATCTTCTTCTTCGCAATCACTTCATACGTACTGCTGTCAATGACGACTGCGTCCGTGAAGGTTCCTCCCACATCAATTCCTATCCTTACTTTCTTACTCATAATTGTCAAACTCTCCTCTTCCTCAAAAGCACGCCTGCACGGTATGGGCATTATAATACGATAAAGCTTGCAACGATCAGGCCCGCAAGTGTGGAAACTGCGATCCAAAGAATCGTCTTCTTTAAATAATCATTGACATCCGTCTTCGTAAAATCAGAAATCCATACGTTGTGTGAGTTGGTCGGATCACAGACAGCCTGAACGTTGGAGTCCAGTCTCAGTGCAACCATGGCTGCAACCGGGTTCATGCCGCAGGAAGCCAGCAGAGCCACGATACCGGAGCCGAGTCCCCATACGTTTAACGGTCCGCGGTAGATAGCTAACGGGGACAGAAGGCCGAATACCAGTACAAACATAATCGCGCTTGACGGGATAATTGCTTTGATTACCGGCTCTAAGACAGCGGCGACCTCAGGAGCCATAACTGCTTTTAAAACCATACCGATACCAATCATCAGGCCGCAGGCGCCTGCCGTCTCCTGGATTCCTTCTACGAAGGAGCTGGATACGACGTGAACGGCATTTTTCGGTGTTGCAAGAATCAGAGTTGCCACGATGCCGATTAAAATAGCGGCTACTAATGGAAGCTTAAATGCGAATACGAGAACAACAGGGATCAGCGGGGAAATCAGTGCGATCGAGCGGACATTTTTATCACCGCCCATATCGGAAGCCGGCATTGCCCATGCCTTTCTCTTCTTGCCGCCGGATTTCACCATCACGTATACCATGATGACGGCTACTACGATCAGCGGAGCCGCGCAGAGGAAGGAATACTGTGTAACGGTCTCCAGCGGAAGTCCCAAAGTATCGATGTAAACACCCAGCGTTCCGACGGAAAATGTAACGCCGACGCCGTTGCCCAGCAGCAGGATCGTTCCTGCAACCAGTGGGCTTAAGCCAGCGCTGATCATAATCGGAACAATGATGGTTCCAACCAGAATGAACATACCCAGACCGTTGGAAGCCGCGAAAATAACAGAAGTTACGATTAAAAATGCATATGCGATCGGAAGCGGTTTATCTCCCGCCATCTCAGCTGCTTTCCGGATAATGGTATTGGTAATGCCCACACGGCTCAATACCTTTCCGAAGAAACCGCCGAAGAACAGTCCGGCAATCGCCGTACTCATACGCATGGCGCCTGCTTCCAGAACGTCCTTTGCAATGCTGAACTCTCCGCCCATAAACGGAATTCCTGCAATCAGTGCTATGCCAACGGCCATGATCGGCAGAGCCAGAATGGTCGGCAGCTTTCTTGTCATCATTAAGACTACCATTAAAACAAATAACCCCAGTATTCCAATAACTTGAATTGTCATCTGAAAAATCCTCCTTATTCATTACATTTTTAACATGTTTTTTTATTTTCCATTACTTTTCTTACAGATCCAGATATGCGCCCTGTTCCTTCAATCGTTTTTGCAGCTCATTTCTGCTGACTTTGGAGACATCTCCATCCCCTTTGGCAGCCAGGGCCGCCGCCACTCCTGCCGCGTGTCCCAATGCTCCGGCTGTCGGCGTCGTCCGAATAGCAGCCTGCGCCTCAAAGGAAGCGGAAATGCACCGCCCTGCTGTCAGTAAGTTATTAATCTCCTCGCAGTACAGCGTCTCATACGGAATGCTGTAGTACGTTCCCTTTTCCGAGAGGAAGCGACTGTCCGTCCCCACGCCCTTAGGATTGTGAATGTCGATGGGATAAGCGGAATGGGCGATGACGCTGTCAAAGCTTCTCCGCTCCAGAATATCTTCCGCTGTCAGAGTATACTTACCGGAAAGCTGTCTGGATCCCCGCACGCCCACCCGGGGGCCGGTAAATTCCAGAACCGCATTCTGAAAGCCCGGAACGTGTCTGCGAAGGAACCGGTCCAGCTGTCTGCACTGGCGTCTTCCCGTCACCTCCGCGTCGCTTAAGCTGGCCGCGTTTACGGCGTCGTGGTCGATGATTCTTGTGGTGTTCACGATATACTCTCTCGGACGGTCCGTCTCGAAACAGAGTACATCCTCCCGCCGGATCTCCAGTTCCCCTCTCTCCCGGGCCTCCCGGAACTCATCCTGGAACCCGCAGAATGAAAAACGGCTTACGGTATCCATCAGCTCCTCATTCCCCTGATGGCGGGAGAAATCGGCGATATGCATTCTGATATGCTCCTTGATCGCTTCCGTGTCCACATTCAAATACTTCATGTTCATAGTCATGGGCTGGGCAGCGCCGTCGGATTCTCTTCCCTTTGTCATGGGCGCCCCCGCAAACGCGGCCACATCGCCGTCGCCGGTTCCGTCTATGTATACCCTGGCCGATACGCTGTGGATACCGTCCTTATTGCACACGGTGAGGGACTCGATCTTCCCCTCCCCGCATACCGCGGCTCCGATAAACGTATGGAACAGAACCGTGCATCCCGCCTCCGCCGTCATCTCATCGAGCACCACCTTGAGGCCTTCCGAATTGAATGGTGTCAGGTAGCTGATGTACTGCATCGTGTCATAAATATGGCCTGTGGAATATCCGTCGGTTTTCAGCCGCTCTACGATCTCCTCCATGATGCCGCGTATCACCTGCTTTTCGCCTGCGTGAAACGTCATCATGGGTCCAACGCCGCATCCGGTCAGCGCCCCGCCCAGATACGCGCCCTCTTCAAGAATCAGGACATCCGCTCCCAGACGGCCGGCCGCGATGGCAGCCACAGTACCGGAGACCCCTCCGCCAGCTACAATCACATCGTACTGTTTGTCATAGCCAAACTCCTTCATACTTTCTCCTTTCCTGTAATCATAACAGCAGTTCTGAAAGTGATTTTCATTACAAATCACTTTTTTCATTTACCTTCGGTCTATTTTGTGCATATTTGTCATAATATCGTCGGCTCCGCTGTTATTTTTATGGTTTTATACTACCATCATTTTCATTAGCTGTCAATATATTTGATTTATATTTTCATTACCAATCATTATTTGCAAATATTTTGCAAATATGGTATACTGTAATAACGAAAAAAGGAGGATTTTATGGTATCGACCGTTATTTCTAAAATCATCTCCATGCAGCCCAACTTCACTGTGAGCGAGAACGCGATCAGCCAGTACGTTATAGGTCACGCCGAACAGATTCTTACCACGACAATCACCGCTCTGGCGGATGAAACCGGCACTTCAGAGGCCAGCATCAACCGGTTCTGCAAAAAGCTGGGATATAAAGGATTCAATGGATTAAAGATCGCATTGGCCCAGGAAAGTTTCTACAATAACATGGTACAGGAGACGCCCTCCTCCGGCGGGAACTTTATCGCCTCCGTCACCTCCGACTACCGGAGCATGTTAAATAACACGGCGGCCCTCCTGGACGAAAGCACGGTATTTAAGGCCGCGGAAATGATCAAAAATGCTAAAAATATAAACTTATACGCCCTGGCCAACACCACATTCGCCGCCAGGGAGTTCCGTTACAAGCTGGAGCTTGCAGGTATCCGTGCAAAAGAGTACACCGATCCCTTAAGCATCAGTCTCCAGGTCACCAATACTTCGCCCGGTGACTTATCCATCTTCATTGCGCGCAGCATTATGATGAAGGATATCTATCAGGCGGCCAACGCTTCCATCGACCGCGGCGGGAAGAACCTGACCATCACCAGCGTGGATTCCCCGAAGCTGAACGATATCGCGGATTACAAATTCATCGTGTCGGACAAGCTGATCGCTAATAACACCACGGCGCTTTCCGATAATCTGATGTATCTCTATGTGACGGATATCATCTACAGCGCCCTCCTAAAAAGTGACAAGGCGCTGAGACAGAAGAAGCTGAACAGCGACGCGCTGATCAATAACAGCCAGACGATGGATTCTTATGTGTTTGAATACTAGCGCGTGTTTGAATATCAAAGCGTGTTTGAAAATTCAATCCCGCCATCTGCACGCAAAAAATGGCAGCGTAAGCAAAAACTCACTGCCCTGTCTTATAACAAAATGGTTTCCGGAGCCTGTCACTCTGGAAACCATTTTTATATTTCACTTGATATTAAGCCTGTATAAAGCCTTCTTCCGCCAATCCGCGACAAACGATATACACGTGCATCTAATAGCCAAATAAAAATCTCATAAAATCAATGCACCAGTGAAAGGCCACCGCCGATCGAAGTCCTTTCTTCTTCATAAGAACAGCCATCGGCAGCCCAAAAATCAGGCATGTAGTAATAAAAAGAAACAGCGCTGACGCGGGTGACTCAAGAATCGCATCCGGAAGATGAATCAGACTATGCGGTATTACCATGAGAATGCAGCTGTAAACTGTATAGGCACACTCCGACATACGTTCTTTTAAATAGAACGAGCAAAAACCAAGAACAGCAAAACGAAAAATTATCTCTTCTGATATGCCAGGATTCAGTGCCTCCACCGCAGCATTCAGAGGGGATATAAACTGAATCCCTCCCTGCAATACAAAATAAGCAGTGTTAACGGCTGCAAATGGCAATGCCAGACACAGTCCCAGACAAATCTGTTTCAAATACGTCTTAAAATCGAAACGAGAAACCTCTTCTCTCCCAGCGCACTTAGAAAAATAAGCGCATCCGCCATAATAGCAAATGATGACCGGTAATGCCGTCGAAACCGCAGTGGTAAAATTCACGTTGAGCAGAATGGAAAAGTAACAAATACCTCCCAAGATAAACGCAGTTATCACCCTGGAAATGCTAAAGTACCGTGTTTTCACGATTCCAATGACAGCAAGAATGCAAACACCGCATTCAGCCCACCCCCATATCCTTGTTGTATAATTACTGTTATTTAAAGGCAATTTAAAATTAATCATATATGCCGCGGCAAAAACAATAACAATGCACCAGAATAGCAGATGCCCCGTAAAACTGTCTTTTCCCTTACTTTTCATATCAGCCCCCAGTTCTAAAATTGTATTCCTGTCTAAAGTGCCTTCATAAACTTATATGTAAATTCCACCGCCCGGCAGGTCAGCGCTTCGCATCTGTGAGGCGGATCATCTGGTGAAAATCCGCCCGGACGCAGATCGAAGCATGTCAGGGATCCGAACTCGCCGGAAAAGGCTTCCGCAAACCGGTAACAGGCGGAAACAATCCGCTCCTCCTCCCAGCCAAGCCCATTTAAATAAACTCCGGCAAACATGAGACTGCCTTCCACCAGACCGCACTGCGCCCGATAACCGCCTGCGCCGTGAAGGCCGACGGCGGCGTTCAGCGTCTGTGGCTCATACGTCACTCCGAACAGCTCGCCCAGGCAGAGCAGCATGGTTCTGGCACAGTTGACATTGCAGTCCCAGTACAATTCATGGACCTTTTTCTCAATAAACGCATTCATAACGCAATCTCCTCCGTCTGCTTTGACCATCTCTCATTTCTCTCCTTACGCCGCCCGATAAAACGTCTTCCATTTCCCGCTCCGATACCGTCCCACAAAACAGATCACACGAACCACCCAGTCCAGGATCATGGCGCACCACACGCCTACGGCTCCCAGCCCGAGGCCGACGGCCAGCAGATAACCGGCTCCCAGCCTCACGATCACCATGGACAGGATGGAGATGCACATGGGGAATTTGACATCGTTTGCCGCCCGCAGAACATTCGTCAGGGTAAATGACGCCGGCCACAGAATGATGGCACATCCATCATGGATCAGCACCAGCACCGCCGCCAGCTTAAGGGTTTCCTCCGAAAGGCCGTACAGCTTCATGGTGAGCGGCATGGTAAGAATCACGCCCAGGCAGCAGAGTCCGCTGATGAGATACGTGAGCTTCATCATTTTCTTAGTGTAATATTCCGCCTGCTCGAAATCGCCAGCACCCACACAACGGCCGATCACTGTGATCATGGCCAGATTCATGGCCTGTCCCGGAAGCACTCCCATTCCATCCAGGTTGTTGGCGACCGCGTTGGCCGCGATCTGTGTCGTGCCAAAGATGGCGATGATGCTGACGACCAGTACGCGTCCCAGTTGGAAGATGCTGTTCTCAATTCCGCCCGGAATTCCGATATGAAGGATCTTTCCGATCATTCCGCTGTTCCAGCGAAGCCGTCCGAAGCTGACATGAATCTCCAGCCCCGTATTGTGCAGGCGGATAACCAGAATGACACACGCCGTCATACGGCTGATCAGCGAAGCCAGCGCCGCGCCTGCCACGCCCCAGTGGAATCCAAATATAAACAGAATATCTCCCGCCACATTGATGATATTCATGACGATGGACGCCTGCATGGAAATCCTGGAATTTCCCATGGACCGAAACAGCGCCGCGCAGGAATTATAAATCGCCAGAAACGGATAGGAAAGCGCCGACAGTATCAGATAGATCAGCGCGTTGTTCATCACGTCATCCGCAATCCCGCCGTACAAAAGCCTCAGAAGTCCGTGCCGGAACAAAATCGCCCCCACCATGATCGCAATGGAGATAAGCCCCGTGATCATCATCAGCTGATCCGCCGCCTCACACGCCCGCTTCCGGTTTTTCTGTCCCAGAAACTGTGATGACACCACCGCGCCGCCGGTGGAAACCGCCGCGAACACATTGATCAGCAGGTTGTTGATCATATCCACCAGGGATACTCCCGATGTGGCCGCCTCGCCTGCGCTGGAGACCATCATCGTGTCCACCATGCCCACGGTCACCGCCAGAATCTGCTCCACAATGAGCGGCGCAATCAGGCGTTTCAAATCGCTGTTTGTAAATAAGTACTGTTTCTGCCGGCCTGGCTCTGAAACGCCTCCCATGCGCTCCGGAGTGGACTCTTTTCTGGCCATACTGCCTGTCATACTCTCTTCCTCTGTCTTCCTGATGTAATCTTCTTTCTCTTATCTCTTATTTTTTATTTCTTATGCAGAACCGCCATGGCCGCATAATGCAGCACCTCAAACTCCGGCGGCACAATCCGGTTCAGCAGGTCTCTGTGTTCCTGATCGAAGCATTCTGTCTCCTCAGTGGTAAGGGAGGCGCCGATCCCCCGGCATGCCCTGATTCTCCCATTCCAGCTCTCTCTCGTAAAGGGAACGGACACATCGAACATCGTCTGCTCACCGATGGTGAAGTACTCCTCATAAATTTCGGGGATTTCAATTGGATGCCGTCTTTCCCTGCATCCGGTCCATTTCGGATTGTATTTAAGGACCAGTTCTTCGCTCTTTCCAGCCACTTCGTCCTCAAACGGAAGCCACGCCATATAAAGAATCACAAATGTTCCGCTCTCCTTTAAGATGCGTTGAATCAACGGCGCCAGTTCTTCGTGCTTAAAGTAGAAGAAGCACTGACAGGCGGTCACCACATCGAAGGCACCGTCCGAAAATCCGGCTTTCTCAGCCGGAATACACTGGAACTGTATATTCATGCGTCCCTCTTCCGCCAGCTTCTTCGCCTGCCCGATCTGATTCTCCGAAATGTCGATACCGGTAAAATCCGCTCCGTACTGATACAGGTTCCGCGGAAGGACTCCCGTGCCCGTCCCAAGGTCCAGGACCTTCTGCCCGGCCTGGCACAGCCCCAGATCCAGAATCTTCTGATAAAATTCTTGGGGATAAATGTCTCTGTATTTCGCATAATCAGCCGATGCCCGGCCCCAGTCAAACACTTTGCCATGATCGATTTCCGTATTCCTCATCCCATTTCCTCCATTTCTGATAGGCCTGCATCTGCTTCCGGTTCTGCCTCTGCTCCTGGCTCTGCCTCTGCTCCTGCCTCTGCTCCTGGTCCTGCCGCTGCTCCTGGTCCTACCGCTGCTCCTGGTCCTACCGCTGCTCCTGGTCCTGCCGCTTCCACTACGTCTACCTATCAGGCTACTCCATACTTGATTTTCCGTCAAGAAGCATTTTAACGAATCTTCCTTGCTTCCTGCTTCGTATTATGGTAAATTAACAGCACATGGCCTCCATGGCCATGGATAATCCTGTTATGAAAGGAGGCGCGGGCTATGAAACTCTGTATTGATACTGCTCCATGCAAAGTCTGAATTACGGACGTACTTTCATGGAGATGAACAATCGGTTCGTCCGGACAGACTTTGCATTTTAACGTAGAACCTAAAATACGCTAAAAGGAGCAAAGTCATGAATAAAAAATTACATACTCTCTTCGAAGGGCTTCACACCTTCCTGATCCTGTGGGTGACCCAGTCATTTTCTGCACTGGGCAGTTCCATGACCAGTTACGCGCTCGTCGTCTGGTCCTACCAGCAGAAGGGCTCTGCGCTGACCACTGCGCTGCTCTCCATCTGTTCCTATGCGCCCTATGTGTTTCTCTCCATCTTCGCGGGGGCCTTAAGCGACCGATGGAACAAGAAACGCACCATGCTGGTCTGCGACAGCTTCGCGGCGGCGACCACACTGCTGATCCTGATCCTGCTGAAAACGGAGAATCTGGCGCTGTGGCATCTGTACATACTGAACGCGTTAAACGGCCTGATGAACACGCTTCAGCAGCCCGCATCCGATGTGGCGGTCAGCCTTCTGACTCCGCGGGAACAGTACCAGCGTGTATCCGGTTAAGAGCCTTTTCCAATTCACTGGTTACGGTTCTCACACCGGTACTGGCCACCATGGTATTTTCCTTTGCAGGAATCGACGCAGTGCTGGCCTTTGACCTGATCACGTTCTCCGCCGCATTCATTACGCTGGCATGGTTTATTACGATCCCACAGGCGGAGGCGGACGGAAACAGGGAAGAATCTGTACTGGCTTCTGCAAAAGAAGGCCTCAAATACCTGAAAAGGAACCGCGGTATTCTGAATCTTATCCTGTTTCTGGCGGCCATCAACTTAACCGCGTCCATGTACAACGCCGCACTGCCCGCCATGATTCTTTCCAGAAACGGGGGAAGCAGGATCGCACTCGGTATGGTAAACGCCTGCACGGGCGCGGCCAATCTGGCCGGAAGCCTGCTGGTCTCTTTCTGCCATCCACCCAAAAACAGGGTCCGGGTTATCTGCAATTCCCTGCTGATCGCCATGTGCACGGAAAATTTCTTTCTGGCCTTCGGCAGACAGCCCTGGGTCTGGTGCGCAGGCGCCATTCTGGCCTGGATCTGCATTCCATTTATGAATGCGAACATGGATGTGCTGTTCCGTTCACGGATCCCGCTGACCATGCAGGGACGCGTCTACTCCGCCCGCAATACGCTGCAGTTTTTCACCATACCGGTGGGATACTTACTCGGCGGACTGCTGGTGGACCGGGTGTTTGAACCGCTCATGGCATCGCAGCAGCCAGGAAATCTTCTGGCGGTGATGTTTGGAACCGGAAAGGGCTCCGGAGCGGCGGCGCTGTTTTGCCTGCTGGGTATTCTGGGCGTGACTACCTGTCTCGTCTTTCGAAGAGATCGACATATATGGGAACTGGAAAATGATATTCCACATCCCTGAAAACTCGGGGGCTGCCAGAGCGTACTATCTCTGGCAGCCCCCTTCTGCCCTGTACTGGCTCGGCCAAGCCGGACTCCCGCGGAGGGGCTATCTGCTTCTGGCCTCCTCCGCCCTTTCGTTCATATTGGCGATTCCGGTATCAATGTCTTCCTCCCCAATCATGATGGCATCGTGCTCTTCCTCAATCACCTTGCGCACCGCCGCCATCTTCGCATCTACCGGGCGGTCGAACACAAAATTCGTCACGGAAAGAGCCGCCTTTCCGTCTTTCGGAAATCCCTCGATGGAAGCCAGACGGCTCACCACTCCCGGGGTGGTGATGGCGGGGAACACACTGTTATCGGCCAGAACCTCGGCCCCCGCCTCGCTGGTGGCAAACCGGACGAATTCCCAGGCCTCGTCCGGCACATCGGATTTCGCATTGACGGCGATCGGGGTGACTGAGCCAACCGTGCTTCCTGCCGGGATTCCCGCCGGATGCGGAATTCTCGTCACTCCCCAGTTAAAATCAAAGTTCCCCGCTTCCCGGTCCTGAACAAGCGTTGCGATAAACCAGGTTCCCATAGGAACCATGGCGCACTGCTGCTGTTCAAAAACACTGGTGTAATGGATATTGCTTATTTTCAGATTGGCATAGCTCTGCATGACGCCCTCCTCCTGCATTCGGAGAGCCTGCTCATAATAAGGCTTTAAGAACGCGTAATCCTCACTCATCAGCGTATGATTCCCATCCTGCACCGCCCAGTTGGAGACCAGCGCCATCCACGTATGATGGTGTGTTCCGTAGACCATCCCGCCGTCCCTCACAAAAGTCAGCCTCTCTGCCAGTCTCTCATACTCGCCCCATGTCATATCATCCGCCGGATACGCTTCCCCTGCCGCGTCAAATAAATCCTTATTATAGAACAGCACATACCAGTCCTGCCGGAAAGGAAGCGTATACTGCTTTCCATCCATCTGAAGCTGGTCTGCCGCGCCGTTGTAAATGCTTAAATCCACGCCATCCCTGGAAATGTAGCTGGTCAGATCGAGAATCTGTCCTTTTTCCCTCATGGAAATCTGCGTATCCGCATCCTTAATCATAATAACATCCGGGTCAGACTCATTTCCCGCCAGCAGCACGGTCAGCTTATTGTTGTATTCATCCGACTGGATATCGAGCAGTTCCACATCAATCTCCGGATTTTTTTCCATAAATGCATCTGCCATCGCCTGAAACTGGGGAGAATTGGCATTGTCCCAGACGGACACCGTTATTTTCACGCGTCCCTCCTTTGTTCTGTCCGCCGCGCTCCTTCCTTCTGCCACATTGCCGCTGCCGGCCGCCGTATCTCTGCCCAGGCTGCATCCCGCACCACCCGCGGCTACGACAGCCAGCAAAAAAAGGACTGATGTAATCCTGCTGATTTTCATAATAATCCTCCCCAAAAACTACAAAAGTGGTTTTTTAACCACCATATTTTCATATTCCTTCGGCGTGTATCCGGTTATCTTCTTAAAAACCGCGCTGAAGTAGTACTGCGTGTCAAAGCCCAGCATGTCGGAGATCTCATACATCATATACTGGTATGATTCGATCAGTTCCCTGGCCTTTTCTATCTTCATTTCCGTCACATAATCGGAGAAATTCTTCCCCATCTGCTTCTTAAACGTACTGCTCAAATGCCCCTGGCTGACATTCAGCGCTGCTGCTGCCTGACTCAGCGTAATCTTCTCCTGATAATGCTCCTTTACGTATTCAAGAGCCAGTTCCACCAGCTTATCCCTGCGCGCCTGCTGATGGTCCTCCAGCACCCTGACCACCTGATCCCGGAATCCCTCGAGCCAGGTAAGCACCGTGCTTAAATTGGCCATGCGGTTTAACTGGCCTACAATGTCCACCGCGTAAGGAAAATCCTGTTCGCCCCAGTCTTCAATCAGAGAGGTAATAAAGTAATAGAGATTATTGCACGCGTTCACCGCCTGCTGTCTGGAAGGCCTGCACTCAGAAAACAGCTGGATCATCTGATTCATTATGGTTTTAAAGGCTTCGCAGTCATTCTGGCGGATCGCCTCCGTGACGTCCTTCTTCAAAAAATTAATGTTGAAATTGCTGCTGTGGCTTAAGTTATCCTCGCACATGGCCGAGTAGAACACCGCGCCGCTGGAATTGTCGTAAAAAGTCAGATTCATGGCACTCATCGCCTGATACAGCAGATCCTGGATCTCGTCCACACCGCTTCCAGACAGGCTCACTGCAATGGAAACAGGGACCTCGAAGTAATCCTTCATGACCTGGCGAAATTTTACGCTCATGACGCTGGCTTCCTTCTTAAAATCATCGATCCCTTCCGTCGAAAGCACCAGGACAAATCCGCTCTGCTCCCGCCGCAAAACGCAGCTGTTCTCAAAGAATCCCTTTACCATACCGTTTATTATATCTTCCGCGAAGCCCATGACCTTTTTCTGGTCGGCCCTCGTAAATGCCGCAGAAAATCCCTCAAATCCGTAATTAAAATTAATCAGCATCAGCGCTGGCCTGGGATACCGCTCCCGGATCAGGCCGGATAGCTCGTCCTCCGCCTCCACGTCCGTGTCATAGATGAGTACCCGCCGGAAATAGTTTTGAATCCTCTCTTCTACGGTCAGCGGTTCTTCTGCAAGGTGTGTCATGTGGTAATTCATGTTGCACCGCTCTATGGCACACTCCAGAGCCTGGATCAGGCTGTCCTCACTGAGCTCCAGCTTTACCAGATAGTCGATCGCTCCTAAATGCAGCGCTTCCCTGGACAGAGAAAACTCTTCCAAATTCGTCAGGAGAATAAAGCTCGCCGTGCATCCGTTTTTCATGGCTGTCTTCATGAAGGTAATTCCGTCCATGGCCGGCATTTTAATGTCTGTAATCACGATATCCGGCTGGAGCGTATCCAGAAGGGACAGCGCCTGCTGCCCGTTCAATGCCTTGCCCACGATCCGGCACTGATACTCCTCCCAGTTCAGAAGCGAGGCTATGCCCGCCAGAATTAACGGTTCATCATCTACAATCATAATCCGGTACATAAGCTCACTCCCCCTTAAGTCCCTGTCAGTATTCCAGCGGAATTCTGACGGTAATCTGTGTGTACTCTCCCACCCGGCTCTCCACGGAAAGTCCGTACTCTTCCCCATAGATCAGTTTCAGCCGTCTGTCCACATTTGGCATCCCAATACTGCTCATCTGGTCGCCCTTTAGCTTTTCCGAATGGTTCAGCAGCTCCGGTATCTTTTCTTCCGGTATTCCGATTCCGTCGTCCCGCACATCGATGCAGAGGCACTTGTCCTTCTCATACGCGTGGATCCGGATGGTTCCATTCTTTCCTCCAGGCTCGATACCGCTGAAAATCGCATTTTCCACCAGTGGCTGCAGCGTCAGCTTCACGATTCGCGCTTCGTAGAGTATCTCCTCCCCGATGTCGACCTCCAGATCAAACATTTCCACATATTTCAGCTTCTCGATGGTTACGTAATCGCGGACAAAATCCAGTTCCTCTCTCAGAGTAACGCGCTGGTCCACTCCCTTTGCCATATTTTTAAGCAGCTTTGACAGCGCAGTTACCGCCTTTACGATACCGCTGTTTTTCTGGATCACGGCAATCCATTTGATCGAATCCAGGGTGTTGTAGAGGAAATGCGGATTGATCTGTGCCTGCAGCATCCGGATTTCCAGACTGCTCTTTTCCTTTTCATCCTCCAAACGCTTGTCCATCAGCTGTTCGATCTGGCTGCTCATTGTATTTACGGCCTTTCCGATGAGTCCGATCTCGTCCTGGCTCTCCAGCGATTCCTCCTGGCTGAAATCCCCCTTCGCAATTCTGTCCACATGGTTTACCAGCCGGTCAATCGGTTTTCTGACCGCATTGGTAAACAGAAACGACATGGAAATTCCAAGGAGCACGCAGGAGATAAAGATCAGGCCAACCGTCTGCATGAGCATCAGGCGGTCATTCTTCAGATTTGCCATGTCCATGATTTCGATCACCAGGGCGCCGCTCTGGGATTCCTTGTTATACGATACCAGATGTGGTTCCCCGTTTATCTGGTACTGCCACGTTCCACGTTCTTCCTCTCTTCGCAGAATCGAATCAATCAAACGGTCGCTTTCCTCTTTCTGGTTCTCAGACTCCCGCAGCGTAGCGATCCGCTCTCCGCGGTATGTAGTCACAAGCATTGTATTACCGTTATCGTCTTCCTTCAGGCGGTCGAGATAGAGACGGGGCGACAGGAAAAGCGCAGAACAGTCACTGTCTTTATACCCGGAATTTTTACAGATAATGGGAATTGTCATTCCCACCTCCTTATAAAATGGGGAATTCACCAGATCCAGCCGGTAGTCGTACATATCCTTCTTCAGTTCCCGGTCAAACCAGGGCGCATTCCGGATTCTTCTCCCGTCATCAACACTGCTTAAGGCCGTTCCGGCCGAAATGTGAACATCGCTGTCATCAAATATGGACAGCCTTGTGATATAATCCCCATACCCTGTGACAGCGCAGAAATTAGCGGCCAGCTTTGCATAATCCAGGCCTTTTCTCTTTTCCTCTACGGTTTTTAACTGCCCCAGAGAGCTTAGATCAAACATCTCCCGCTCCGCACAGTTAAGCACCAGGTTCACCATCTGCTCGTAGACCTCCTGATAATAGCGGGAGATGCTCTCCACGTGGTACTCGACGGAATTCTGGGCCAGCTGGACGGCTTTTTTGTTCGCCGTCACATAACTCGTAACACTGAATATGATGCCGATGACGCAGATAATGCAGATGTTATATACCATAATTTTAAATTTTACTGTTCTGTTTTGTAATAACCTCTTCATCATTCAGCTCCATTTTCATCTGTTCTGTTGTTACTTGATAATATCCTCATAAGTTAGCGTTTCCCAGGCTTTCCCTTTTTTTACTTCCAGTCTGCTGATCTCGTCTGCAATGTACTCCCTGGCTTTTTTCTCCCGGAGAAGGTATTCCACATAGTCACGTTCTGTATCATAGCTTCCAAACGCTGCATATTTTTTTGATTCAACCACAGCCACCGCGCTCATGCCGTCTGTGTATTCTATAGCTGGTGTAACCTCTCCCGCTTCCACTTCCTGTACCGCCTGCACCACCCGGTCCAGAAGCAGATTTTCCTTGCCCAGTTCGAGGGTATCCACGGCCATACTCTCCACACTTGCAGAAATTCCGGTTTCCTCAGCCAGAAGTAACGGCAGGTCGTCTGTAATCCCATGAGCCGCAATCCACTGCTCTGCCGCCGCTTTCTGCTCCTCACCGGCATCTTCAAAGATCACAAGGCTGAGTTTTGCCTGGAAATTCTTTTTCTCTTCCGCCTGTTTCACCACAGGATAATACGCCTTCAGTTCTTCTTCCCTGATAGTTACAATCTTCTGCTCCGCAAATTCCTCCAGAGCCTGCTCCAGCTGGCTCTGGCGATAGGAATAGTACTGGCTGACGGACAGCTCCAGAGGCCCATACAGAACCTTTCCCTCTTCTTTCATCTGCTTTCGCTGCTTATTTTCCTCCTGATACTGTTTCAGAAACGCCTCGTATCCTATCTCGTCGATCATGCCGTTTTCCTTTGCCAGAATCTGAATTCCCTTCTGATGAACGGCTTCCCCGTCTGTAAGCTCCCGTACCCGGTCCATCGGAGAGACGCCGTCCCTCTTCTGCTCCCAAAAGCCGGGCGCATTTACATCAATTCCTTCTTTCGCCCCATATTCTCTGGCCGTCCTGGCAATATTGTCGTAAGCCAGCAGAGCGTACTCTTCCTTTGATATCTCATGGTCCCCTACTTCCATAAAGCGGGAATAGCCTTGCCGAGCGCAGCCGGCAAGACATTCCAGAATCAGGAACCATATGAAAAACAACAATGCTGTTTTCTTTTTCACGGTTCACCTCATATTAACTTTCCCATACCCCATCCGGTCCTACACGGTAACCATCGGGTGTTGTAGTATTTCGATATAACGAGCCTCTGGTACCATCGGAAACCGGATTAAAGTAATACCATTTACCGTCAATCAGCTGCCAGCCGGTCACCATAATTCCATCCTTGTCAAGATAATAGAGCGTTCCATCCTGGTCTGTGAAAAATCCGGTGATCAGATATCCATTCTCGTCAAAACGATACCAGTTCATACTACCATTACATTCAAGATAATACCATCCATTTTTTGCATAGTCTCCATTGCCCAAAATGCATTTTTTATAGCCAATTCCCTGAACCCAGCTGTTTACTGTAACTGCCTGGCCGGAAGTAGACGAAGAATTTTTGTGCGGCTTATCGGGAGTGTCCGGGGTATCTGGATTATCCGGGGTGTCTGGATTATCCGGGGTATCCGGGTTGTCCGGGTTGTCTGGATTATCCGGGGTATCCGGATTATCCGGGTTGTCTGGGTTGTCTGGATTATCCGGGGTATCCGGATTATCCGGGTTGTCTGGGTTATCTGGATTATCCGGATTATCCGGGTTATCCGGGTTGTCCGGATTATCCGGGTCTTCTGCTTTCATGGTAACGCCTGCTGAAACGCTGCAGTACAGCCCTTCCACATGTCCCCTTACCAGGAACGTCCCTTTTCTGCCCAGCAGCGTCGGGCTGACAGCTTCCCAAATAACCGGTGCCTGTGCCTCCGTCCCATCCGCATAGTGAATCGTAATCGTATCCGGAAGATCCGGCGTTTCTCCTACAGCGGTATCTATATTTACCGTTTCCAGTTCTGTCACATACTGATTTGATACGTAAAGCTTCGGCGCCTTTTCTTTTCCGGCCTCTTTACTGGCAAATTCCAGTCCGGAGTTAGAGCCATTGGCATCAGCCTCCGGATTCTCTTCAATATCAAGAATAAAGGAAATCTTTCCGCCTTCCATAAAATCAATCGCATCGGATACGTCAATTGTAATGTAGCTTCCTACCTGGTCACGCTTAATTACGACATGTTCTTTTACCAGCTCCGCCTTATATCCGCTGGCCTGTGTGATGGAATCATACGTTGCCGTATTTTCAACCCAGCCTGGAGTGTTGGTATAGATGTTTAAATAGGTCTCTGTAACCTCTGCTTTATCATCCATCTTATTAAAATACAATTTCAGCGTCATCTCCGTTAAGTTTGAAGTGTCCATGGACTCAAAATCAAACTGTACCACTCCGATACGTTTAAAGGACCCTGTATAGTTCTTAATACGAATCACTTCATTATCACCGAATTTGCTGTCTGACGGACTTACCTGAATATAAGTATCGCCGTTTGTATCAATTACGCCGTCCATATATTCCAGTGGATCTGCCGGCGTAATCGTTATGGAAGCCGGGATCGTCGTTCCTGCAATATAACCCTTTACCACATATGGATCGCTGCCCTGATACAGTTCCCTGCTGACAGTCTCCCATACCACAGGCGCCTCCGCTGCATTTGCTGCACGGCTGCGGCTCCTGCTTCCCTCCAGTTTTATAGTATATGGAAGCGCCGGATATTTGCCTGCCGGACTCTTCATTTCAGCCGGCTTTGCTGCGGCTTCAATGATTGTCACATTTGCGGCGGCTTTCTGCTCCAGCCCCTCGCAGGTTCCATGAACGGTGAACGTTCCGGCTTTCTGGTACTTTTCTTCCTCTGTCTCTTCCCATTCGACTCTGGCCGTTCCCTTGCTGCCGTCTGTATAGCTGACTGTAATGCTCTCAGGAAGTACCGGCATAAATCCCACATATCCGGTTATGTCAACTGCCTCGGCATCAACCACTCCGGCGCCGGTTACGATAACCCTGATACTGCATCCTGCCTCAAAACCACTTACTTTTCCTTTCACTGTAAAGGTTCCCGGTTTTGCATACTGACTTTCATTCACGGACTCCCATACAACAGGAACCTTTGCCTCAGTACTGTTAATATAAGTCACCTTTACAGTTTCCGGCAGAACCGGTGCTACCCCTGCCTGGGTCGTGACATCCTCTGCAAATGCCGCTGTAATAATCGTATCCGATACGGTCACGTATGCGATAACCGGCAGGTTTCTTCCCTCGATATATCCGCAAACGGTAAACTGGCCCTCTTTCTGATAGTTCCCTGCCGGAATCTCATCCCAAGCCACCGCCGCTTTGGCAGTCGTATCATCGCTGTAGGTTACGTTTACAGTCTCTGGTAAAACCGGCGCTGTTCCCACTGGAACTTTGACAAAGACATTTTCCACCGTTTTCACGGATTCATTGTCAAATACAAGCTGCGGTTTATAATCCGTTTCTCTGGAGTGGATGTTTGTATAATTCTTTGATCCAATTTCTACGCCTTCAAAGATGATTGAAAGTCTCTGAGTTCCGGATTCCAGTAATGTTTCCATGTAATCCGTGATATCCAGTTCCTTCCAGCTGCCTCCATCCGCAATACTGGAAGTGAAATCCAGGATCTTTTCGACCTTATCAGGCTTGGTATTCCACGTTACTTCCGCCTCTTCCCAGTCATCACCAATCCGGGATACGGTAAAGGGTACGTTGTTTGCCTCTGTACTGTCAATATGGAATTTTAAGAGAACCTTTTTGTAATTCTCCGGTACGGATGTCAGATCAAAGGACATCAATACGTTTCTGCTGTATCCGCTGCTGTCCAGCTTTACCGTCATGGATTCTTCTGTTCCGCTGTGAGTACCATCATCCCTTACTCTAGCATCTTTATCCGCGATAACAGACTTTGAATTCTTTTCGTATACATGAATGATACACTCCGCTTTCGCCTCCGGATTATTTAAGCTGACCGCGGTAACAACTGTATCTCCCTTTGCCAGGGCTGTTACCTTGCCCGCCGCTGACACGTTTACTATCTCAGAGTCGGCCATGGACCAGCCAATGCTGTCGTCAAGAGCATCTTCCGGCAGTACGGATGCATTTAACCGGGCGATGTCTTCTGTCGCCATATAAAGCTCTGTCTTATCCAGAATTACTTTTTCTGCTTTATTTCCCTCCGCATCAACAGGCCCCGGGTCATTATTAAACTCGTGAGCGCCAATATCCGGTAAATCCACGATTTTATTGCCGAAAATATCCTCTGTCGCATCTGATTCCGGTATTACCACGCCTGCGTCTACCGCCGGTGAATTTTCCTGCAGTTTAAAGATCGCCATACGTTCCCTGAGCCCGGCAATAAATTCATCGCCCTGTCCCATATTCTCATAAGTGAGCCCATACTCTTCACTGCTGTATTTCGTGCTCAGCTGCGGAGAAGAAAGTCTCGGGTTCACAAACAGGTTATCTTCCAGGACTGCGTCAGAAGGACCGTTTACGCTTGTAATAGAAGCCGGATAGATAATATTATTGGTCATAGCGCCCTTTGACACACTTATGGAGCTGGTGCCGAACTTCGGAACGCTGCCATGTACCATAATAATATTATTTTTAAAGTAACCCACCGATCCAGTCTGGAAAATGGAGGTTGTGGTCCCTTTTCCAATGTACATGGTATTGTTATAGACCTTCGTCTTACCGGTCTGACAGTGGAACAGCTCCTGGCTGGGCTTTCCATCGTTGGCACTGATATTATAGCGGAAATGATAGGAAGCATTGTCATACATGGTCAGAAGCAGGCCGCCCTTGTTATGATGGCTGTAATTATATTCGTAGATAATATCCTTACATCCGATATCGTAGTCAAACGCCTCGCCATCGTTATAGCCGTACTCTCCGCCGAATACTTCATTATAGCGGAAAATGGAATCGTCACACTGCCACAGCCACGCGCCTGCATAGTTAGCGGTATCGTAGTTGCAATGATTCTTCACCACGTTGTTCTCTACCATACCGTTTTCGCCAACCTCTGCGAGTACGATGCCGTCACCGAAAATCTCTTCGATGTAGTTTCCACGGAAGGTGATATTGCGGAATGTCTTCGTATTGCGGAAGCCCACACCCTCTGCGCCTGTATTCTGTCCGCTGGAACGAATTCCTTCCTTGGCTACATTTTTTACATAGTTATTTTCAATCAGGACCTCGTCAAATCCGATATCGGAAGCCATCTCACCTTCCGGCTTCTGACCATCGATCCAGACATCTGCACCGATTACGAGAATTCCGCCGGTCATCTTGGAGTTGGCTACTTCTGCTGTCACATCGTGAACGTAGCAGTTCTGAACCGTCACATTCGACACCACGCCGGTCCGCCCTGTGGTAAACACCAGGATCCCGACATGATTATAGCTATCGTCAGCGCTGTTTGTCACTTCAATTCCATCAATCACCCAGTTGCTTTGATCACTCAACAGGACGGTTGGACTGTATACAAAGTCTTTTCTGACTTTATACTGTGAATCATAAGGAACCGATCCGTCTCCGTTAATAATCGGATATCCGTCGCCGCCATACTTACCCAGTGTCACCGGAGCGCTCTCGCTTCCCTCTCCCTTCGGATACAGATATCCGTTCCAGATACAGCCAGCCTTTAACAGAACAGAATCTCCCGGAAGAAATGTAGTATTGTTAATCTGATCGAGACTCTTCCACGCTCTCTCCTCTGTAAGTCCGTCATTGCTGTCATTTCCATTAACAGCATCTACATAATAGGTCTGCCCGGAAATTACTGCAAAATCCTGAGGGCTGTATGTAACAAACCGATGGTCCTCATCAAGGCCGACCAGTAACTGGATCTGATCTTTTTCAGCCGCCTCGACCTCATCAAATGTAACCACAGCTTTCCCGTCTTTTGCCTCAGCGGAACGGACGGTTACCGCCTCTTCCTTCTTTCCGTTTACAATTGCGCTTAAAGAAATCCGCTCCTGGATATCGCCGGACAGTTCTTTCGACGCCGCTGTAAATTCGAGGGAATCTCTTCCTGTCATGGTAATGTCGGATATCATTGCGACATCCTCTTCTTCCAGATACGTGATAACCGGACACCATTTTACACGGTCATTGTTGTACTCTTTATTTCCATTGGCCCGGAAATGGATAGCATCGCCTTCCCTGATCTGTAAATAAAACGGCTGGAAATTGACATCTTTCTTATTGTGTTCCGTCGATATCGTTCCTGTATCCGGCCAGATTAATTTTCCGTTCTGCTGTATGGACAGCAGAACTCCATCTCTGTCATTCCGGTCTGTTTCCATAGATATAGAGCCGTCATCCTCAGAGATTTGAACGAGGCCGTCCGCAGGCGCTTTCCATTCCAGAATCGCGTCGTCCCCCTTATTTCCCGGCATCATACCATCCTTAAATATTCTCAGATATTTGTCCTTATTATCCATCCACCGCGGTGTAGCTGCATCATATTCCTGAAGTTCTGATATTTTCCCGCTGTCCTTGTCTCCATACTTGTAGTACCAGACCGGTCCCTGCGTATTGCTGAAATCATCTGACAGCGAAAATTCCGTTTTCTCAAGCAGCAGCTTCAGGGCATTTGACATTGTTGCATTTGACTCCGTCGCCATTTTATCCGGTTCCCGGTCTGAGCTGCCGGAATCCGCATTGGATGAAGTGGCCTTAGATGTATGCGTATGGCCGCTTCCCGATCCGGCCGCATTGGAAGATGTGGCCTTTCCCGTCCCGGTTCCTCCGCCGCCATTTACGGCAGCGAAGCTGTAAGAGATACCGCTTCCGAAATTGCCTGCTGCCATAACAAATGACAGATACAGCGCCAGTCCCCTTTTCCAGCTTTTTTTCATAATGTCTCCTCCATTTTCTGCTGGAAGACCGGCGGCAGGCGCATTTATCCGCTCAGCAATATCCCTGGTCTTCCCGCATATTTCCTTGTTATTATGATGGTTTCAATATAACATCGGGAATCTGAAAAGCAAATAAAGTTTCATACTGCCTTTTTACAAAATCTTCAGATCGTAACCAGGGATATTTGTAATATTTTCATATTTTTGCATTATCTTAAGGTTTTTACCATTAAATCATCAGATGGCCTTCCAGCCCCTCATAATCCACGGCAACCGTGCGCCCGTCCTTCATCAGGAGTGTAACCGGGCCGTAGCCTCCGCACTGTTCCTCATCGGTAAAGGTGACTGTTCTGATCGGAAACAGTTCATCCTCCGCCCATTCTCTGTCATCAGTCCTGCTTAAAACAGCGCTGATCATCACATAAGGCTCGTACCCATACATTTTTTCTCTGCGCAGCTTTCCATAAGCCAAAATACTGTTCTCCGCGGCCGGATTAACGCCTCTTCTCTCCTTTGTCTCAACCGATTCCCATGCCGTATAGGCAACCAGTGCAAGCTGCCGGCCATCCTGTTTTAGAATCACTGCCTCCGCGCCATCGCAGGAGCGCCTGATCACCTGTGTTTTCTCTCCAGCCTGGTACTCTGGAAAACCGTAGGCCCCCATGGTCAGTGTAAATGGTTTGTTGGGGATACGCATTTTGTCCACACGGATGTGGCCGTATGGCACCGGAAAATCCGCCAGATCGATGGAGGCGCCGCCCTGAAAGTTATGGTAAAAATCAAAGTACTGTTTCCGGTAGAGAACCCCGTCATTTACACCGCCGTACATGATGATATTCGGCACCAGCGCCTCCTTTGCCCCATCATAAGAGATGCTGTACTGCATGGCCTCCGCCCCCTGGCCGTCAAAGGCCTCCCACGGATAATGGCTGTGAAATGCGAGGCGTATGTAATATCTGATGTACTCATCTCCAGGTTTAAAAAGCCCCTTCGCGGTCCGGAACTCACAGGCCCCGTTCCCGCCCAGATGCGCAGAGACAATTCCCGGGCCATTCATGATCGTTTCTGTATAACCTTTCGGGGAATGCAGATGAGGGGAACTCTCCGCTCCCCAATCTCCCAGCTGCTCCCAATCCCCATTTTCCTCGACCGCGGACCAGAACGGATGCTCCTCCGGATACGTCAGCGCCACAAATGGATTTGCAATCCAAAACGGGCTTTCCGCGCAGCTGTAATCCTGTACCATGGGGAGAAACTGTCCGTAAAATCCCAGCGACGGCACTCCATTTACAAATACCTCCTCCCTTGTAATAAACTGGAGCAGCGCGCCGGAATTGATTCTTCTTGCCAGTCCCGGATTGACGTTGGTATGATTGAGAAGATACGCGGAGGCAAAGGGGGAAGAGGCTGCATTGCGGTAAAGACCGCTTCTCGCCCAAAGCGTCACATGACCTTCTTTATCGAACATGGACAGAAATGAATCCGTAAGTGCATTGGCATACTGCTCTATTTTCCCTGCGATCCACGGCTCTTCTGCATATCCATACCAACGGTTCCAGATCGGCCCGTACACCTGGAATGCCCAGGGAGTATAGTAATCAAAGCGATGGCCGTCGCGATACCATCCGTCTCCGGCATAGTACGACAGAATCGTCTGCGCATGGTCTCTCATCACGCCTCGGTCGATCTCATATCCCTCCTGATGCAGAAATCCCAGAATGAGCATGTTGAAAAGCCGCCAGTTATGCGCTCCCGTCTTCCCATAGGCAAATTCCCGGATATAGGACGCAATTCTGTCTTTCTCCTCCGCCGTATATGTATCCCAAATGACCCCCTTACACTGATCCAGGCCGATTACGAGTGAAGCACATTCGCAGGTATGCTGGAAGGTGTCCTCACCCTCCTTCGCCATGGCGAGAAGCTCCTGTAAACCGTACAGATAATTGGGATTTCCAGGCGTCACCGCCTCCAGTATCCGCGTTTTATAATACTCTCTCACCGATACGCCGCAAATCACAGCCTCCGGCCGGTTATACAGCAGCGGCGCCGCGATCAGAAAGCTCCTGGCAAGCCCCTCAAACCGTTCCGCACTGGCCTTTGTCGGCGAACTGTTCTTATTCGGATAACTCACCTCAAATTCCACTCTTCGGCTCACGGGCTGACCCTCCATACTTTCAATCTCGGAAAAAATCCCCTCCAGAAGAAACTCGCACGCCTCCAGCCAGTGTTCCTTCGTCATGCCTGTATACGGGCTTTTCCCGTAATCAGGATTTTTCACTTCAAATTTCATAAATGTTACCTCCTGTACAAGTACTGCTTGCTTTTTTTATTCCTTATCATATAATAAATATCATGCAGGTTCTTTGCTCATTTTTGTCTTTTTATTGCGTTATGTGATTTTTTATCGCTGTGAACACTTGGCGCCTGTCTCTTAAGCACTTCTGCGCGATACGTGAAAAATAGTTGGCCAGGTCTTTTCAGGCTTTACTGTTTTTAACAGAAAGAAAGGCGGCGTAGAATGGCATTACCGCAGGCACAGGATTGGAGGCTGGAAAGCTATGACATTTTTTACAGAACAGGACACGAATCGAAATAAATCCATACCATTATCACCAGAATGCGGTACATTGAAAAACGGTGGCTGCCGCCGGATTCATTTTCCAGAGATTATCCGGAGCCACCATATGATCTCCGCGAAGCCAATCAATGACGTCTACCACATGCACGATTCCTACGAACTGCTGCTGTTTTTAGGCGGCTGTACGGACTGCTACATCGAGCACCACCGGTATCGATTACAGCGTGGGGATTTGCTGATCATCAACAGTCAGGAGATTCACCGCGCTGTCTCCTATGAGGGCACCCCCTATGAGCGGATTGCTACCCATTTCTCTCCTGAGCTGGTTCGGAATTACTGCACGGAGCAGACCGATCTGCTCTCCTGTTTTGAGAATCGGAAGAATGCGGACAGAAATTTACTCTCCCTGCCGCCCCGGTCCCTCGAACGCTATCTCTATCTGACGGATCACCTGCACACCGCCGTGGCCTCTGCAAGCTTCGGCCATGACGTCCTGGCCTCCACCTATCTCCTGCAGCTCCTGGTCCTGGCCAACACCTGTTTTTACGAGTCCACATTGATTCCCGAAAACATCATGCCCCAGCTTTCCAGCCAGATCATGAGATATATCGACGAACATCTGACAGAAGACTTATCTATCCAGGCGCTGGCGGACCACCTTTACATGAACCGCTCCCATATGAGCCGTAAATTCCGGGAACAGGCGGGCTGTTCCATACAGGAGTACCTGATTCTAAAACGGATTTCCCTCGCCAAAACGCTTCTAAAGCAGGGAAAAAGCGTCACTGACACCTGTGAATTATCCGGTTTTCATGATTACTCCAACTTTATCCGCACCTTTAAAAAATACGCCCAGGTATCGCCCGGGCATTATCGTGTGACAAATATGGAATCATAATATGATAATAATAATTTTTCTACTAAATTAAAAGCACCAGACAGACCGCCCTGTTCCAGGCGAATCCATCTGGTGCTTTCCTTTACCCCATCCTGTCCGTCATTTCCTTCAGTATATTGTCCACTTTTCCAAGACCTGTTTTCACCAGTTCAATTCCACAGTATTCACAGATTTCAATTAGAGCTGCAAATACCCATGGATTTCTGGCTCTAATTTTCTTCATACGACCATTTGACAGCACATACGGAATAAAAAAATTCAGAATAACATCAATCTCATAATCTTCCGGTCTCATCAGGTCCATGTTAAGTATCATATCTCGTTTCCAATCCATGACAATCAGAACGCGCGGACAGAGAGGGCGGTCATACTCCTGATCCCTTATCTCCGTCTGAAGATAGGCCAGTTCAATTGCCAGTTCCTGGTTTGTCTGACGTTGTTCTTTCAATTTCTGCCTTAACTCCTGATCTTCCAGTTCTATCTCCGGATATTCCCGTTTACACGGAGGCAGCGGACCTGCAAACATATTCCACTCTTTCGTTTCTGTATTATAAAGTCTCCAGAGAATCTCTCCCTGTTCAAAATCTACTGATATCCGTTTCTCCTTAATTGCGCGTACCGCCATAAACAGTCCCTTAAATGCCTCTGTCAATATCCCCGTTTCCCTTGCATCCAGGGTAAATGGCGTATAGCCTTTTTCAAAGGAAAGAAAATACTGCCACTGCCCTTTCCCTCTGAATTTAAGTCCCAGCTCCTTTATTACCTTTTTCTGCGCTTCCGGCACCTCATCCCGATCACCGGTATACCATGTAATGCAGGACTGATCCATCATGGTATCATAAATCGAAGGGCCATTTTTTCCCTCCGCATTTGCCACCATGTCAAAATCTGCCAGTCCGTCCATCCCCTCGTACATACTCACACCGTAACAAGTACCCAATCTGCCCATAACGCTCATAAACACAGGTTCTTCCATTCCCTGCAGCTTTATGGCAATCAGATCAGCACTGTCCAAATATTTCCATGGCTCCAACGCTTTTAATTTCAAGGTTTCATCGTATAGCTCTTTCCATTGGTTAAGGCTGGCTTCTTTTCTCATAGGATCTCCTTTGTACCTTTATTTTAAATGTTCCGCCATCTTGTTATGCTGGCTGTTTACAAATCCCTGTCTATTTATAAATTATACATTTAATTGCGTAAAAAAGCAAAAAGAGTATGCGTAATTTTCAAATACTATTTACGCGTACTCTTCTTTCATCTAATGCGTTCCTTCGTTCTGCCCTAAACCTTTTCTATTCCGGCGTCTCCAGCACTTTCACTGCAGAGCTTGTTCCCAGTCTGTCGCACCCGGCGTTTAAAAAATCAATGAAATCCTGGCGGCTGTGCATTCCCCCCGCTGCCTTGATCTTTACGTCCGGTCCGATTTCCTCCTTAAACAGGAAAATATCCGCCAGCACCGCCCCTTCCGTTCCAAATCCGGTAGAAGTCTTAATGTAATCGGCTCCCGACTCGGTGACCACGCGGCACAACTCCCGCTTCTCCTCTTCCGTCAAATAACAGGTCTCAATAATGACCTTCAGAATCCGGCCCTCCGCCGCTGCCCGTATGGCTTTCAGTTCAGCGAGTATCTGGCCATACTCTTTGTTTTTTACATCTCCCAGATTGATTACTGTGTCAATCTCGTCCGCGCCATCCTTAACGGCCAGAAGCGTCTCACACACCTTCACTTCCTTCGTGCTGTACCCCAGCGGAAACCCAACTACCGTACAGATTCGGAAGTCTTTTCCATAGTTTTCCCTGACCCGCCTTATATAGGACGGCGGAATACACACGGAAGCCGTCCGGTGCTGTACAGCCTCATCGCATAATTTCTTAATCTCCTCCCAGGATGCGTACGCTTTTAACAGCGTATGATCTACGTGAGAGTATATTTCACTGTTGTTCATACTGATCTCCCGCCTCACTTCCATACTTATCCTTAAAAATCCGTTTTTTCTCAAACCTTGGCACTGCCTGCAGCGCATTGGCCGGATATCCGACAGCAATCACCGCAAACGGAACCACATGCTCCGGAATACATGCAATTTCTCTTAATGCACACATCCGCTCTTCCCTTGGATAGACACCCAGCCATACGGCGCCGAGTCCTGATTCCACGGCCTGCAGCAGGATATTTTCTGCGCAGGCGCTCATATCCTGTATCCACCAGGGACTGTCGCTCCTCACTCGCGCTAAATCCGCAAGGAGCAGCAGCAGGCAGTCCGCACCGTCTGCCGGCCGGTAATAGGGATTGATCTGTGCGATCTGCTCCTTCACCAAAGGGTCCCGGATCAGAATAAATTCCCAGGGCTGTTCATTCCGCGCCGACGGCGCCTGCATGGCCGCCTGAAAAAGCCTCAGCAGCGCCTCCTCCGGCACTTCTTTCTTCAAAAAGCACCGGCAGGAACACCGCCTTAAGCATACATTCTCCAATGCCTCTCACTCCTTTGTCACAGCCCGCGTCTCTTCGTCCAGATACACATGGTAAAACGGCATTTCCGGACACACAACTGTAATACAGACCGGCTCATCCCCCTCAGCGACCGGCATAAAATGTGCTTTTCCAGGCGGCACAAGCACCTCTGTACCGGGAGTTACCCTAAGTACCCGGAAACTCCCGGCACAGACAGCGCCATCCCTCGTATCTGCCACAGGAAACAGGGCGTTCCCGGAGAGAAATATGAATTTTTCATAGTCATCATGGTATTCCAGCTTCTGAAATACCAGATCCCGGTGCCACGTCTTCATTATCCCGGTCGTAATCCGGTTCGTCTGAAAGCAGGCCGGAATCGAGCTACCTTTCCAGTAAAAATAGTCTTCCTGATATACGCTTCCCTCTCCCGGCATCTGCACAATCAGACCATAATCATTATCCGCCCTGATATCCTCAATTACCACCGTTTTCACGTTTCAGTCCTCTCCTTTTCAGCCCGCTGATATACCATTCGTCCGTCGATAAACTTTGCCTCTATATCCCTGTCATCCGACATCAGAATTAACCGCTCGGTCCTCTCATAGCTGCTTCTCTCACAGTAGTCACGGATTCTGGAATCATCCAGGACCACAGCATCAAAGCAGTATCCTTCTTCGAAGCTTCCAACTCTGTCCCACAGGCCCTCTCCCCCATGGGTGGCCAGATAAAATGCTTCCGCCAGTGACAGGACATTTTTCTTTGCATGAGGATCGTTTCCCCGTTCCGTAAATGCCCACCGTGCCTTCGACACATGGATGGCATCGGTAATCGCACGCAGCAGAGAAAGTGTATTGCTGCCTGCCATATCGCTTCCAAGCCCCACCCGGATGCCCTCCGCCAGATAGCGTTTTACAGGGGCAATCCCTCCGGAGCTGCTGATATTGGACTGCGGGCAGTGCGCGACAATCAGCTTTTCCCGCTTCTTCATCAGAGCAATCTCCTCCTCCGAGGAATAGACACAGTGAGCCATTACCGTCGGAACTGCGTCTCCAAACATATGGTACCTGTCGTAGCCCTCCCCATAAAATGAAATCTCCGGCTTCAGCTCCCGTACCCATTCCATCTCGTCCAGCCCCTCGGACAGATGAGACTGAACCGGGATTCCCTTCTCCACAGCCAGTTCTCCCAGTCCGCTCAGAAGTTCATCCGTACACGTCGGAATATAGCGGGGTGTAATCATGGGACGGCATTTCTTATACTGCTTCTTTTCCGCACAGTCACTCAGCCACCGTTTCGTCTCTTCCAGGCTCTCCCCCGTGGTCTCCAGCAGGCCGGGAATCGAATTCCGGTCCATATTTACCTTGCCCACATAGGCCGCGATTCCCTTTTCCTCCAGCAGATCCATCAGGATCTCCGTGCTCTGCCGGTGAAGAGTCCCGAACATAACGCACCGGGTCGTCGTGGTTTTTAAAAGGTCATCGGTCAGACGCTCATACGCTTTCTTAGCATATTCGCAGTCCTCATACCGTTTCTCATCCGGAAAGGCGTACTTCTCGAACCACATATCCCAGTCCGGATTCTCCAGATTCATCCCGAGTCCCCGAAACGCGTACTGAGGCGCATGCATGTGCAGATCACACATTCCCGGGAAAATGATTTTGCCTGTATAATCACAGACTCTTATTCCCTTCAGCTCATCCGGCAGTTCCTTCCATATCCCTTTCACCCTTTCATTTTCGCATACCAGAAAGCTGTCCTCCGCGAAAACGAATCTGTCCGGTACCGGCGTATAGGCAATCGTTCCTTTTAAAGCAAATATCGTATGATCCATCTCTGTCCCCCGGTTCTAAATCGTCTTTTTAAATTCCGCCAGAAGCGTCTGCACCTCATCCATATGCGGGGCCGACTTCACCGCCCCCGCCTTCGTGGCCGTCAGTGCGCCCGCGCAGGAGGCAAACAGCACGGCCTCGTCCAGAGGCATTTCCACCGACAGGGCATAGATAAATGCGCCGGCGAACACATCACCCGCCGTTGTTGTGTCCACAACCGTCACCTTCGGCGCCGGAAATGTCTGTATCCGGTCAGGCGTCACCAGAACCGAACCCATTTCCCCCAAAGTAATCAGGGCATTTTTGACGCCCTGTGCCAGAAACCATTTACCGGCTTCTATGGCGGACTCATAATCCGTCACTTCGATTCCTGTATAAAGGGTAGCCTCATGCTCGTTGGGTTTAATCCAGGTCAGATACGGATACAGCTCCGGATTAAACTTCGTCACGGGCGATGGGTCTAAAAATACGGCTACATTCTTTTCATACGCCTTTTTAATGGCATACTCCACCATATCCAGATTCGTCTCAAACACAAAACTGGCCATAAACGCATCGTCAAACTCCTGGTCGGCCATATCAATATCTTCCTTCGTATAGTGGCCGTGAGCACCCGGAAAAACCATGATGGCGTTATTGCCATCCTTATCAATCATGATGGGTGCCAGTCCCGTCTTCTCTCCGTCCACCATCCTGACATAATCCAGGGAGAGTCCGTACCCTGCGAATTCTCTGCAGGCCGTTTCTCCACCCTCATCCCTGCCCAGCTTCTGAATCAAAACCACATTTCCGCCAAGGATTGAGCAGGCGCAGGCGTGATTGGAGCCTTTGCCGCCGCCCTCTGTAAAATAGTAATTTCCCGTTACCGTCTCACCCTTGTCCGGAATTCTGTCTCCAATCAAAAAATAATCTGTATGATAGCTTCCCAGCGTTATTAATTTCTTTGGCTTCATTTACGCTCCTTTGTCAAATCATGCCCATTTTTGTCAGTTCTTCCCTGATATAGTTCTTCTGCTCCTCCGTAGCCTGCGACATCGGCTGCCTCGGATATCCCATCGGCAGTCCGATCAGTTCGCCGGCATACCGGTAACCGGAATCCATCGGAGCGTGCTTTAAGATCGTCCGCACTTTCTGTACCCGGAACTGAAGCGCCCTTGCACCCTCGATATCACCTTTGAAATACGCGTCACACAGCTCCTCGATCAGTTCCGGGAACATGATGGACACCCAGGATATGATCCCGCATCCGCCCAGAGCCAGTGTCGCAAAAATTGTCGAATCACTGCCCGCGATGCATTCAAAATGGCGTTCTTTCGGAATCAGCTCCATGACACTCTGCAGATGAAGAATGTCCTGAACACTGTTTTTATAGCCCCTCACATTTTCATTTTCCTCCACCAGCCTTTTTACCAGTCTGGGTGAAAGAATGTTGTTAGTCTGAGGCGCGTTGTATACGTATACCGGCAGTTTTGTCCTGCGGATCAGATTCGTATAATACTCGTAAATGGCATCTTCCTCATACGTGAAGGTATGAGGCTGCGCTATGCTGACCGCGTCCGCTCCCGCCTCCTCAAATGCTTTTATGGTTGACAGAGCGTCCTCCGGCCGGTTCAGACAGATATTTCCCATAACCGGAACCTGACCGTTTACGGTTTTCACAGTTTCACGGAGCATTTCAATCTGCTCATCCACGCTGGTCACCATACATTCCGTCAGCCCGCTCACAAAAATCGCATGAATCTTATGATCCAGCTGAAACTGCACCTGAGCCTTCAAAAGCTCATAGTCAATATTTCCCTCTTTGTCCATCGGAGCGATGGGTTCCGTCATCGCTCCGTAAAATAAATAATCGTTCATCTTCGTTTCCTTTACTCAAAGTTTACTTCGTCGTTCTCTCCAGGATCTCCGGAACTTCGAATTCCCCGTTCACGATCTGAGCGGTCTTATCTTCAATTTTCTTAATTACATCTTCCGGAACGGCCGCATCGTATGGTGCCATGCCAATCGCCTCTTCCTTCAGTCCCATTCTCATGATTCCGCCCTTAAAGGTACCATCTGAAACGCTCTTCGCCGCCGCTAAATAGGCCTTGTCCGCATGGTCCAGGGCACTGGACAATACGGTTCCGGGTGCCACTGCACTCTGATCCACGGAGGAACCGATTGCATACACGCCCTTTTCCTGTGCCGCCTGAATCGCTCCAAGCCCGGTCTTATCCGCAACATGGAAGATGACGTCGGCTCCGTTTTCAATCTGTCCCAGAGCCGCTTCTTTTCCTTTTGCAATATCATCCCAGCTGCCTGCAAATACGTCAAACACCTGAATATCCGGATTTACCTCTTTCGCGCCCAGCTTGTACGCCTCCGCGATACGGATCATCGGAGGTAAGTCAGAACCGATGATGACTCCGATCTTGCCCGTCTTTGACATGGACGCCGCCAGCATACCGGCCAGATATCCCGTCTCGTGCTCATTTAAGGAGATAGACGCCACGTTGTCCGCTTCCACAGTTCCTGTATAGACCGCGTATTTTGTATCCGGATAATCCCCCGCAATCTTTGTCACAGACTCACCGTACTCCATGCTGTGTGCAAAGATCAGGTTGTATCCCTTGTTGGAAAAATCCCTCAATGCCGGTTCCGCATCGGGAAGAGACACATTTTCTGAGAAATTAATCTCCGCTCCCATTTCACTTTCAATCGCTTTCATGCCATTATAGGCAGCCGCGTTCCATCCGGCGTCGTTGACCGATCCGGTTACAATGAGAGCCGCCTTAAACTGTCCGCCCCCAGTCTTAGCGCTGTCCCCAGCCTTTGCGTCGTCCGTCTTCGCGGCCTCCGTTTTTTCTGCCTCCGTCTTGTCTGCTTCCGTCTTGCCGGCTTCCGTCTGCGCCGTCGTCGGAGCTGCCGTTGTATCGCCTGCCGGCTGTTTTGCATTTCCGCCTGCGCATCCCCCCAGGAGCGCTGCTGTCAGTGCCGCTGCCATTACTAAACTCAGTTTCCTTTTCATTTCTTCTCCTCCTTGTAGTTAGAAAGACATTTATACTTTCAGCGATTCGCTGATAGTTTTTTGATAAGGTTTGTTAATAAGTTTTGCTAATAAGTTTTGCTAATTGACTGGTCCTGTCATCCTTCCTTGCTGTACGCTTTTCCCAATGCGGCTGGTCCTTTGCTCCTACCCACGACTCCGGCCAGTGCCACCACGGTCAGCACATAGGGAAGCATAACCAGGAACTGATACGGAATCTGGAAGCCAAGTGACTGGAGCCTCAGCTGAAGAGCGTCCGCAAATGCAAAGATAACGGAAGCAAACAGGACTCCCTTCGGATTCCATTTACCGAAGATAACAGCTGCCAGCGCGATAAAACCTCTTCCTGCGGAAATATTGTCCATAAACATATTGAGCTGTCCAATGGTCAGACACGTCCCGGCCAGTCCGGTCAGCAACCCACAGATACACACCGCAGAATACCGCACGCCGTTCACGCTGACGCCCACGGTATCCACTGCCTTCGGGTTCTCCCCCACAGCCCGGATCTTCAGGCCAAAGCTGGTCTTATACAGTATAATGGAAGACACCGGTACAAGAATAAATGCCGCATATACCAGAATATTGTGCTGAAACAGGATTTCCCCCAGAAATGGAATATTTTTCAGCACCGGAATCTCCAGCACCGGCAGGCTCTTTGCCTGGGGCGGAATCGGAAGCACACCGAACATAACCCGGTAAAAGAAGCTGGTAAGCCCCGCGGCCGCCATATTTAAGGCGATTCCGCTGATCATCTGGTTAATCTGCAGGGTAACGCTCAAG
>NZ_JBKVCZ010000065.1:0-37163 GCF_046966825.1 Hungatella sp.
ACTACCTGCTGCATTCTCCAATCCGCATCCTGGGTGTTCACGCTGTTTACCTCGTACACTTCTACTTCTTCCACCTCTTCTACCGTTTCCGCAGTCTCTTCTCCCGGCTGTTCCGATGTATTCTGCAGTCCAAGCTCTGCTCCGTTTATAACTCCGTCCTCCAGAATCTGGCGGCATACGGAATCGCACACCTGATTCACCATCAGGCGGTCCGGAAATTCATCATACAGCGGACTGTTTTTATAATCCAGACGATCGCAGGCTGCCATCACATATTCCTGAATCCGCTTCATATGTCCCGGATACATTCCCTGCAGATACTCTAAATCCTGTAACATATGTTCCCTCTGCATCTTCGGCAGATTCTCCATAGCGCTTCTGTCTCCGTACAGCATATACGGCTCCAGCACCTGGAAGTTATTCCCATAAGTATGCTCTAAATTATCCTGCACAGCGGTTATCACTCCCTGCTTCTTTCTATACATAACCATCTTATGCGCATTTTATCGGGATGTGATGGAAAAACGAATTTTTTTCTGTTGCCGTTCTGAATGATCTGCCATAAAAAAGTACTGGATTTCATCACACTTTTATCTTATAATGGCCTTTTGGAAAATCAGGCTGTCCACATAATTACAGAATGGCAAATGTCTTATCTGGAAATGATAGGAGAATAGCAAGAACATTGAACGATAAAGTGAGGAAATATATGGAACTGCAATTTAAAGATCTGGACTCCAGCGCGCTGAAAACGCTGGCCCCCCTTTTTACCTTCAGAGAAAACAAGACCTGCGACAGCGTATTCTTAGGCCTTTTCCTCTGGAAAGATTACTATCAGGTACGTTACGCGGTCGGAGATGATAATACAATCTTCCTTCGTATTAACGCGGATGGAAAGGAATACGCAGCCCTTCCCATCTGTAAAGCGGCCGGCCTGTCCCATTCCTTCGGCGTGCTGAAGGACTATTTTAACCAAACTCTGGGATTAAAGCTAAATATCTTCCTGGCCGACGAGGCCGCTGTCCGCCTCCTGAAGCTGCCGGAGGACGAATTCGATGTCGAAGAACTGGAGGATGCCCGTGACTACTTATATTCCGGAGATGCCCTTCGTTCTCTCGCCGGCCGAAAGCTGCACAAGAAGAAAAATCTGGTCAACTCCTTCGTCAGGACCTGGGAGGGACGCTTCGAATACCGCAGGCTGACCTGTGCGGAAGGCTCCGAGATCAAGAGTTTTCTCGCACGTTGGGGTGTCGCCAGGGAAGAGCGCATGGAAGGCCAGCTGGAGCATGAGATTCTGGGCATCCATGAGATTCTTCGCTGCTGCTCTCTCCTTGATATCACGATGGCTGGAATCTATATAGACGGTACCCTGGAGGCATTTACCATCGGCAGCTACAATCCCCTGGAACAGATGGCTGTCATACACATTGAGAAAGCCAATCCTGAGATAAAAGGGCTGTACCAGTTCATCAACCAGCAGTTTCTCATCCACGAATTTCCCGACGCTGTCCTGATAAACCGCGAGGATGATCTGGGTGATCCCGGTCTGAGGCAGGCAAAGCTGTCCTACTGCCCCGTAGACTTCGCCCGCAAATACAGAATCCGCCAGCGATAAATACCACCGCTGAAACCAAAGGGCATGCATGCGGCGGACCAACGGTTTTCTTTTTCCGCGGCCCGCCTCTTTTTTCGTCTTCCTGCTTTAGTTTCTTCCACTGGGGAAACAAGAAACCGCCCGGCCGTCATCCCCGGTCCCCCTCCCGCTCTCCATAAGCGCTTTGGCGTAAACAGCCAAAAGCTTCTGATACTCTTTATAATAACCGCAGTTTTCAAACAGAAAAGATTCCGGCATACGACGAATTCTCTCCCAGCCCCAGGCCTGAAGCTGCGGTTTTAATAGCTGTTCCTTCTGAAGCGTATACAGAAGCGCGCGCTGGCGGAACTGGAGCCTGTATTTCAGCGCCTCATCGACCTCCCCCGGAAAGAGAGCGCACATGGTCTCCACCAGAGACTTCCCCATCTCCATTTCCCTGTAATGGGTCCATTTTGTCCGCATTTCCCCTGCAAAGCTCATCCACTCAGAGTCATCCCGCGGATATACCAGCCCCATAAACTGCGCATCCTTATAGCACCATAAGGTCCAGGATACGCCATACCGGCAGAATAAGCCCAACGTGTCCTCCACCATCTCCATCACATGCTCCAGGCTGTGCCCCGCAATGTCGTACCCGGCCTCACCGCAGAGCAGCGGACGGTTAAAGGGCAGCAAGCCGTCAAGCATGGTACGGAAGCGCTGTTCAAACACCTTTTGCCTTTCGCCCCGCGGATAATCCGGATCACATAAGTCTGCCTCCCAAACGGTGGGATAAAAATGGAAGGTCAGCGCTGTCTGCTCATCTCTGATTTCCTTTAAACAGGAGAAATCCATGGCAAAGGAATCCCCCTCCAGGAATATAATATGGTTCTCATCCACCTCGCGGACCGCAGCCGTCACCCTCTCATAAAATTGCTGAAGCTTTCCGTCCGCCGCCGGCATGAGAAACGGCTCGTTTAAAAGGTCGTATCCCAGCAGATACGGCTCATCCCTGTAACGGGCGGCAATATCCCGCCAAAGGGATATGATCTGCTGCTGAAATACATCGTAATGCCAGAACGCAGGCGTTCCCGTCTGATTATCAGAATGCCAGTCCGGATTCTGCCCGCCCGGAACGCTGTGCAGATCCGGAAGAAGATAGATCTCATACTTGCGGCAGAAGCCCAGCAGACGGTCAAAATAGCGGAATCCCTCTTCTTTCCGCAGCTCCATATTCTGATCATCCAGAAACAGTCTATAGTTAAACGGCACGCGAATCAGGTTGATGCCGGTATCCTTCAAAAGCTTAAAATCCTCCTCCGTGCAGAAGGAGCAGACGAAATCATCAAAGAATTGGGCCGACTGTTCCGGTCCGAACACCTCTGTAAAAGCTTCCTTCATCTGTTTTTCCGGCGTCGGGATTCCAAGCATAAAGTGTTCCAGATTCAGCCAGCTCCCGATGCCCAGCCCGGCAAACCGGATGCTCTGTCCCTGATAAATAAATTCATTTTCCTTTACTCTTACAAATTCCATGGTTCCTCCTCGGTTTTTACTCACCTGTTTCCTGTCTCCATCCAAATTCCAGCTTCTCCATCTCTTCCAGCAGACGGTCTGTAAATTCCTGTCCGCCAAGCGTTAAAACGGTTTCTGCCGCCTCCTTTACACGCATTTTCCTGACACGTTCCCAGCCTTCACTCTCCACCATTCCTTCTGGAAGCAGTTCTTTCATCATTTCAGAAGTAAACGGATGGCAGACGAGGTCCTCCAGCACTGCCAGCACCCCCAGAGATATGGTAGTGTGGCCGAATGACGGCAGAATCACCGGTTCCCTCTCTCCGGCCTCCGCCATTCTCCGAATCAGCCTGGTTTTCATTTCCGTTCGCACGGCCTCGTGCTCCGGCGAGCAGACCAGATTTACGAGTTCATCAGGGTCTTGTTCCAGATCGTATAAATACTCTTCCCGGTACGTGTCCGCTCCCGCGTCGAGCCATGGCTTCCGGTCGTACGCGCGGACGCTGTATTTCCAGCGTTCCGTCCGGATGCACCGTCCCACCTGGCTCTCACTAATCTGCAGAAACACTTCATTTTGCCACTTCTCCCGCTTCTTCTCATCCAACAGCTCCTGAATTGGACGGCCCTTCATGCATTCCGGTACTGTCACCCCCGCCATGGTCAGAATCGTAGACGGCAGATCAATGAGGCTGACAAGCCCCATTTCTCTCTTTCCACCCAGAAACGAGGTGCCGGAGGCGTCTTTTCCGTATATCACCAGCGGAATATGAATGCTGCCATCATGACAGGACCGCTTATATTCCACGGTCCTCGTCTTAAAATGGGATCCATGGTCGCTGGCATAAATAATGACCGTATCATCCTCAAGCCCTATTTCCTTCACACACGCCAGAACTCTCCCCAGATTGTAGTCCAGCCGGCTGCAGCACCCCAGGTAATCAGGATACTGGGTCTGCCAGTCACTTCCCCAGTCTCCAGGCGCTGACGCCAGGTCTTTTGGCGCATCAAAGCCGGCAAACTGCTCCTTCGAGCCTTTCGGTCCCTCAAAGCGCCGGTGATCATTCTGATGGTGGGGTTCAATATGGGAGAGAAACAGGAAATACGGCTGATTCTTATCCCATGTCCTCATATAATCCAGGGCGAAACCGGTCACCCCGTCAGTCCGGTATCCCTCAAACTCCACCCGCCGGTTCTCCGCGTCAAATAGAAAGCCGCCGTAACCGTGTGAGGTGGCCTCCAGCACATCCGAGACGACCCAGTAATCGTCATAGCCGCCCCGCCGCTCCTTTGGAACTCCCCGGCAGACGTATTCCACACCGGGCTCCAGTGGTTCATTGGAATCACCGCCGGTGGAGGCGAGATGCCATTTTCCCACGTATCCGGACCTGTATCCGGCCTCTTTTAAGTAGTGGGCCAGAGTCATTTCTCCCTGAGGCAGGGCGATGTTATTCCTGTAGCAGCCCAGTTCCGTGGCATACCTCCCGGTCTGGAGACAGGCCCGCGCAGGGCCGCATACCGGCTGACAGGTGAAGGCATTTTCAAAACAGACCCCCGCCTCTGCCATCCTGTCCAGATTCGGGGTCACCGGCATACGCTGGCCGTAGCATCCGGCCGTATCCCAGCGCTGCTGGTCAGAAAAGAAAAAGATGATGTTGGGCTTTCTGTCCATTTCCTCAAATCCCCCTTTCCGACAGCCCGAGGCGCTCATACTGTTCCAACGGTGCCTGGGCCTCTTTCATTCCCGCGGCCAGCTTCCTGCACATTGCCGCCTCCAGCTCTTTGTCCTCTATGGGATGCTCCTGGGCGTAGTCCTGCTCAAGATCACAGAGGCAGGAGTCTCTTATAAAGCTTAAATCTCCCATACAGTCCGTTTCATTGTGAACCGGTATCCGGTAAACCGGGTATCTCGTATGGGAAAGAAAACGTCCCATCTCCATTTCCAACGCGTACTCTTCGCCGAAGAACCGGCACAGCGTCGTCGGTACGGCACAGTACTGATAACACGGCTTATTGTCCGGCGTCGCAGGCGCCCGGAAATACGTATAGCGGCCGTCGTATACATTGACCGCGCGGCCGAACCAGCCATAGATTACCGCTTCCCTGGAAGGTGTATGCCTGAGAATCATCTCTGACAAATCCCACCCCTTTACGGTCTCCGGAACAGGAACAGCGTGGTGCTTCAATATTGTCGGCATCAGATCGATGTTCTGGGTCAACTGTTTTCTATGCTCTCCGGCACATTCTCCGTGAGGCATTTTTACGAAGAGGGGAATGTGGGCCATCTCATTATACGCGTGCATATAATTTTTTCCGGTAAATCCGTGTTCTCCCAGCATATGACCGTGGTCCGTGGTCAGAATCACCAGAGTATCCTCATACAGCCCATTTTCCTTCAGGGCATCGAGGAAACGGCCCAGCCACCGGTCCGCCATGGTCATGGTGGCCAGATAGCATTTCCGCAGATGGCATACGGCCTCCTCCGGTTCTGTGACAGGCGCATACCCCGGCCAGTTGAACTCCTTTCCGCTGTAATCGTCCCCATACAGTTCATGGTAGGCGTCCGGTGCATCGAACGGTTCATGAGGGTCGAACGCCTCAACCATCAGAAAGAAATCATCCGCGCCCCGGTTCTCTTCGGCCCAGCGGCAGGCAGACAGGAAGGTGGCCGGAGTCGGATACGTCTCCTCCCCGCACGCATATTCCTGCCGGTTTAAAAGATGCTGAACTGATTTGCGGCCGTATACCTGCGGCTCTCCGAATGGGGGATCAACCCTCGAAATCCAGGGATCATTCTCCTGGCCGCGGTGGTAGTCCCAGGTATCGAACAGGGAACAGTAGTTTTCCCCACCCAGTTCAAAGTAATGGGCGTGGTCCGTGGTAATGTGGGTATAGACTCCATGTTTCCGCAGTTCCCCCTGAAGCGTCCGGTCGAAGGGCTCCATTCCTCCCCACCCGCGTTCCAGGAAATTCACACGTCCGGTAAAAATATCCCGCCTGGCAGGCATACAGGGGGCGGAGGCAATAAAATGATTATCAAACCGGACTGCCTCCTTTGCAAATGCATCCATGCACGGCGTAATTCCCTCCGCATTTTCATCATAGGATTTTAAAAATCTTCTGTTTAATGTATCCATAAGGATTAATACGGTTCTCATGGTTTTCCGCTGCCTCCTGCCTCTCAAGTATTTTCTGATGCTTCCTGTTTTTTCAGCCGGAATGGTGCAGAATGCTCCGTCCTGCTGTCCGTTCCGATGAAGACAAGAAATGCACCCGCCTCGCTGTCCCATAATCCCGGTTTCTGAAAGAATTTCAGATGGTCTTCCCCGATGGAGAAAGCCACTTTTGCCTCCTCTCCCGGCTGCAGTGTGACGCGCTTCAAGCCCTTCAGCTGCTTCACCGGCCTCGCTGTGCTGCCGGTTACATCGCGGAGATAGAGCTGAACCGTCTCGGTTCCTTCTCGTTTCCCTGTATTTTTTATGGTCACAGACGCCTCGATCTCTTCTCCCGGCATCAGCTCGTTTTTGCTCAAACGGACCTCAGAAAGCTCCATGCTCGTATAGGTCAGTCCATACCCAAAGGAATACAACGGATCGGCGGGTATGTCCTGATACCTGGAGACGTACCGTTCCGGCTTTCCCTTTCGGTAAGGCCGTCCCGTCATCAGGCTGTCATAATGGACCGGTACCTGCCCCACACAGTAAGGGAAGCTCATGGGAAGCTTTCCCGAAGGCGTTTTCGTTCCGGTCAGCACATCGATAATCGCCCGGCCGCCTTCCATACCTGGCATCCACACAGAAAGCACGGCTCTGGCCCGCTCAGAAATAACGCGCAGATCGAGAGGCCGGCCACTAAATACCACTGCCACTACATTGGGATTTACTTCGGAAACTGCGCGGAATAAGTCCTGCTGGATCTTTGGAATCTCAATAAATGCCCGGCTTGCGGCTTCCCCTGACTGAAAACAGTGTTCGCCGAGAGGCATGACCACCACATCAGCTTCCTCTGCAGCCTTTCGCGCCTCCTCCCTCCAGCGGTCTGTCTCTTCCTGCGTCGCACTGGAGGGCTTATACCGGTCAAAGCCCTCCAGCACCGTTCCCGGATCCAGTACGGGACAGCCGGTATGGTACGTCACGGACCAGCCGGCCAGTGCTTCTTCCGCTGCCGCCCGTACGGTCTTTACCTCTCCGGTTTCAGCGCCTCCCGTAAAGGACCAGCTTCCCAGCATATCTCGAGAATCGGTGTAGGGACCGATAAATGCGATCTTTTGATTCGGGGAAAGAGGCAGGATGGCATCCTCATTTTTAAGCAGTACGAAGGATTTCACCGCCGCTTCATATGCCAGCTTCCGGTGTTCTTCACAGAGAAACGTGCGGGCTTCCCTCGCCTCGTCGGCTCCGTGGAAGGGATCCTCAAACAGTCCCAGCCAGTTTTTAAGCTCCAGAACTCTCAGGACACTTTCGTCGAGAAGCGCCTCTTCCAGTATTCCGTCTTTCACCAGTCCGACCAGATACTCCGGATATACGCCGGACATCATATCGATATCGACTCCCGCTTCCAGCGCGCGGCGCGCGGCATCCGCCCCATCTTTGGAGACACCGTGAACCACCGTCTCTCCGATCGCCGCGTAATCCGAGATCAGTACGCCGTTAAATCCCATTTTACCGCGCAGAATTTCCCGGAGCAGCGCTCTGTTTACGGTTGCGGGTATCCCGTTCACCGTCTGAAACGCGGTCATAGCCATTCTGCTTCCGGCCTTTACGGCGCTCTCATAGGCCGGCAGATAAAATTCATGAAATGTCCCATTGGAGAGCTCCATCGTCTGATATTCCCGCCCGCCCTCCGGCGCACCGTATCCCGCGAAATGCTTGACGCAGGCGGCCAGAAAATCCGTTCCGCCCTGCTGCCTCTGATAACCTTCCACCATTGACTTCGCATACAGACTGTTTAGATACACATCCTCACCCGTGGATTCCATCACGCGTCCCCATCTGGCATCGCGCACCAGATCCACCATAGGAGAAAATGTCACATGGAGCCCGCCCGCCGCCCCCTCTTTTGCCGCCATGGCCGCACAGTCGCCTGCAAATTCCGGATCGAACATGGCGCCCTGTGCCAGCGGAATCGGATAGATAGTCTTATACCCATTGATGATATCCAGCATAAAGAGCAGGGGAATATGGTGCGGCTGTCGTTCCATATACGCGCTTTGAATCCTTTTTATATTGGCTGCTCCATAGACCCCCAGCACAGAACCGGCCAGATGGCCGTAGCTTTTCCTGAGCCTGGCACTCTCCTCCGCCTCCGGCCCTGTCTGTTCCAACGCTTCCATGCCGTCAAACCAGTCGCCGGTTACCTGAAAGAGCTGTCCTGCTTTCTCCTCCAGGCTCATATCATTTAACAAATCTATTAGCTGTCTCTGCTCCATTTTCCTGTCCTCACCTGTATTATACTAAAGCGTGTAGCTGACTGAATTAAGGCTCAATATGCCACGGCGTGGGGTGTGCAGATGGCGGAAATGAATTTTCAGACACGCTCTAACACTTTCACCAGGATAACCCCCGCCGCATCAATCGCAAACACCTCTCCTCGACAGATCTCCCTCCCGCTCAGCAAATCCTTTCCGCTGACAGAGACCGCCAGCTCCTGTTTCTTCCCGGAATGGTTCAATAGAAACAGGTATTCCACGCCGTCTTTTTTCCGCACCGTCATCTCGATTCCCTTTTCGGATAAGGCGGCCGCCGTTTCCACGGTATCATGGGAGGCTGTTCGCATCCCTTTTTCCTTACACACATCCGTGAATAACCTGAGATAGAATTCCTCTCCGGACCGTGTTCCAACGTAATAGGCCAGACCGTCTCCGTACCGGTTCCTGGTGATAACGGGAGTGCCTGCATAAAAGTCCTCCCGGTAACGGGCAAGCACCTCCGCCCCCTCCGTGTGCATAATATCGCACAGCAGTCCGGCCGGATAGGTTTTCCCTTCATAGCAGAAGGAATTCTGCTCCGTTTCCGGCAGGGAGTCGGTCTCTTCCACCCAGATTCCAGTGAGTTTCCTGAGTTTTCCCGGGTAACCACCCAGAGTAATCCGGTCATTCTCATCCACATATCCGCTTAAATAAGAAAAAACCGCTGTTCCTCCGGCTCCAACGAATTCCTCCAGCCGCCCGGAGACGCCGTTCTTCACCATATACAGAAGCGGAGCGGCAATCAGTTCATATCCACAAAAGCCGTCCTCCATTCCGATTATATCCACCGGAATGTGAAGCTTTGAAAGAGCCCGATAGTAATTCTGAAGCTCCTCCAGATATTTAAGCCTCACGCTGGGACCTGCCGAGCACTCCAGCGCCCACCATGTATCCCAGTCAAAGATCAGCGCCGCCTTTGCCGGAACCTGGGCTCCGACCACCTCCTTGCCCAGTACCTTCAGTTCCAATCCAAGAGCCTGACACTCTTTAAACACACGGGTATTTCCATGGCCTGCGTGATCGATGACAGCCCCATGAAACTTCTCACAGCCCGCTCTGGAGCGCCTCATCTGGAAAAACATCACCGTATCCGCTCCATGGGCCACGGCCTGATAGCTGAGAAGCCGCATGACGCCGGGGCGTTTCAGGCGATTGTCGTTCAGCCAGTTACAGGTGCTGGGCGTCTGCTCCATCAGGAGGAAGGGCTGGCCATGTTTAAGCCCCCGCATCAGATCATGGTTCATGGCAATAGCGGCAGGATCGGCCCCCTCCGCCGGATAGTTGTCCCAGGAAACGACATCCAGACTGGACGCCCATTTCTTATAATCCAGCGGCTTATACGCGCCCATGAAGTTGGTGGTGATGCAGGCGTCCGGGATCTGCGCCCGGATGGCTTCCGCCTCCGCCTGGTAATTGGCCAGCATGCTGTCCGAATTAAACCGTTTATAGTCCAGTGTTATGGCCTGATACATACTTCTGGCTTCCTCGAAATGTTCACTCACCATGCTGGGAGCCACGATCTCATCCCAGTCATAGAAGGTATGTCCCCAGAATCTCGTGTTCCACAGCCGGTTCAGATTTTCAATGGTTCCGTATCGCTTTTTCAGCCAGACACGGAACGCCTTCTCGCAGTTTTCACAGTAGCACGCGCCTTCATATTCATTGCTCACATGCCATAGCACGATATTCTTCTGTTCCCGGTAGCGCTCCGCCAGCTTCCCGGCCAGCCGCTTTGCATACTGCTTAAATACAGGACTGTTGGGACAGGAATTGTGGCGTCCTCCGAATTTTCTCCTGCGGCCTTCAAAATCCGTTCTCAGGACCTCGGGATACCGTTTGGCCATCCACGCCGGATGAGCCCCGGTGGAAGTGGCCATACAGATGGCCATCCCCTGTTCCGTCACCCGCTTCACCGTCGCATCCAACTCTACGAAGTCATACGTCTCCTCTGACGGCTGGAGTGACGCCCAGTTGAAGACATTCAACGTCACCACATCGATTCCGGCCTGCTTAAGGAGTTCCATGTCCTGTTCCCATATATCCGGCGTCCACTGCTCCGGATTGTAATCTCCGCCATATAAAATTTTCGATACCTTTTCAGAAAATGCCATATATTTTACCCCTTCAAACCGGAGAATGCAATTCCTTCCACCAGATATTTCTGCCCCACAATGAAGATCAGCAGCATCGGAATCAGGGCACACACTGTGCCTGCCATAATCAGACCGTACTCCGAGCCGTACTGAGTACGGAAGGATGCCAGGCCGATCTGAATGGTTCTAAGCTTATCGGATGTCAGGTAAATCATCGGAGCCATATAGTCGTTCCACATAAAGTTAAATGTAAACACGACCAGCGTCGCCAGCCCCGGCTTACACATGGGAAATACAATCTGTGAATAGATCTTCAGTTCTCCGGCCCCATCGATTCTGGCCGCCTCAGACAGCTCCTCCGGAATCCCCATCATGAACTGGCGGAGTAAAAATACACCGAACGCGCTGAATATATTGATCAGGATCAGGGACCAGTGAGAGTCGTTCAGTCCCAGGGTCTTAATGATTAAGAACTGCGGTATCATGATTGCGTGCCACGGAACCATCAGCGTTGCCAGATAGCACAGGAAGATCTTATCCCGGCCAGGATACTGCATCTTGCTGAAGGAGTAGGCTGCCAGGGAACAGGTGATCACCTGGCCGACGGTAACGATCACCGCCAGTTTTAAAGTATTTAAATAATATGTAACGAACGGAATGCGCTCGCATACCTCCGTGTAATTGGACCACCGGAATACCTCCGGAATCCATTTGATGGGGTAGGCGAAAATTTCATTGTTATTTTTAAAGGAAGACGACAGGGTCCATACAAACGGGATAATCATGCAGATTCCCAAAAGCAGCATGACCACAAACAGAATGCCGTTTGATACCTTCGTCTTTGTTTTATACGATTTTGTCATTATTTCGTTTCCCTCCCCGGTTTACATGTAATTAACCCATTTCTTCTGTCCTCGGAACTGAATCAGGGTTATAACCATGATGATGATGAACAGGAAATATGCCATTGCGGACGCATATCCGAACTGCAGCTTCTGGAAGCCCTCCTGATAGATGCGGTAAACCAGAACATTGGTGGAGCGCCCCGGTCCTCCCTGCGTCATGATATTGACCAGATCGAACACCTGAAAGGAGTTGATGATGCTTAAAATGGTGACCATGAACATGGTCGGGGACAGCATGGGCAGCGTGATCTTGAAGAACTTTTCCACGCTGTTTGCACCGTCGATGGAGGCTGCCTCATAGAGCTGGCTCGGTATGGACTGCAAGCCGGCCAGTATGATGATCATGTAATAACCCGCCTGTTTCCAGATGGCGACCACCATGACAGAGCCCAACGCCGTCTTCGTCGCGGACAGCCACTGCGGCGGATTTGCCACGCCAAGGGCCATCAGCACCTGGTTTAAAGGTCCCTGGGTCGGGTTAAAGATCATGGCCCAGACGATACCGACCGCAACCATAGAGCTGATATTGGGGAGGAAGAACATGGTCTTAAAGAGACTGCTTCCCTTAATCCCCTTATTGACTCCCACGGCCAAAAGCAGCGCGAACACGATGGTTCCCGGCACCGTCACCAGAGTGTAGACCAGATTGTTCTTCAGCGATACCGTGAAATATTCATCGTGGAACATGTCGATATAGTTTTTCAGCCCCACAAAATTAAACTGGCTGAATCCGTTGTAATCCGTAAAGGAAATCACCAGCCCCATGATGATGGGGAGTGCCATAAAGACGAAAAAACCGATGAAATTTGGAAGGATGAAGAGATATCCTTTTATGTATTTCCTAATCTTATTATTCTTTTCCATATCCATATCCTCTCTAGCGCGTGTCGGCTGAACACATATGGGGAAACAATCAGATCTTCGATTGCTTCCCCATGCCTTATCTGTCAGTCAGAGCGTGTATCGAAATTCATTCCTGACAGATTATTTACTCATGATGTCCTGTCTCTGCTGCTCAAATTTATTCATGGTCTCTTCCAGCGTCTTTTCCCCATACAGATACAATTCCGCATTCTCTGCAAATGCAACCTTTAAATCATTGTATTTCTCATAAGAAGGCGCCTCCGGAATCTTCTTGGAATTAAAGGCTACAGAAGATACGCTTTCCTTGCCGACCACCTCGTCAAATGCATCCTTGGCCGCATCACCGCCATACGCCGGAAGCATGCCGTATTTCGGAAGGACCTCGGAACCGCCCTCACCGCATAAATATTTCAAGAAATCATAGCTCTCCTGCGGGTGTTTGGCATCCTTCGGAATCGCTGCGAACTGGAATGCCCCCCAAGTTGCGCCGGGGTCCGCGCCCTCCGGAACCGGAAGCGGAGCAACTTCCCAGTTGACATCCGTCTTTCCGTCTTTTTCGTCTGTCATCAGCATATTGATCAGCCACTCGCCGTTGGGAAGCATGGCTACTCTGCCGTTTTCAAAGTCGGATAAATACTGGCTGTCATTGGCCTTTACCTCTGCTAACGGCACGTGGGACTTATCTTCCAGGAAGAATCTTCCCAGGGTAGCCAGCCCGTCTTTTACCGCAGAGATGTCGTCGTCATTTAAGTAAACGCCCTTCTGGGTTCCGATACACTGGTAGATATTCCAGTCCACCCAGCAGCCGCCGTACTTCGTACCGTCTCCGCTTGTCAGCTGTTTTGCAATATCCCCATACTGGGACCACGTCATCTGCTTCGACATGTCAATGCCGGCCTCTTTCATAATATCCGCGTTGTAGAACAGCATCCAGCAGCTGGATCTCATGGGAAGTGCGGTGATCACGCCATCCGGATAGCAGGTATCCCACATGGAACCAAACTTGCTGATATCCAGGTCACTGTTCTTCACCAGATCCGTGATATCCAGCATGGCGCCCGCTTCCTTAAACTGCATAACCTGGTCCAAAGAACGGACATTGACTAAATCCGCGTCGCTTCCCGCGGACAGCATGACCTTCAGCTTGTCGTCGTACGTCTCGTTCGGCATGCTGATCACTTCCACATTGACACTGTCCTGGCTCTTGTTGTAGTTGTCCACAATCTCTTTCGTGTAGTTTTCTCCATCGCTCCAGATATAGAACTTTAAATTCACTTTCTCACCGGAAGCCGCCTCTGTGGCCGCCTCTTTTCCCCCGCTGCATCCGGCCAGTGTTCCCGCTGCCAATGCCGCTGCCAGTAGTACTGCGCTCAATCTTCTTAACTTCATTTCAAATCCCCTCCTGTTTTCTGATACCCATACGATATCACGTATTCTCACCCCCGGACAGGTTGAAATTTTATCCTCCTTTTCACCGGGAATGATTTGTGTTACTATTTAGCCATGGAAGGGAGGGGTAAACTATGTTCTATCTGCTGTTATTACTGTTCATTCTGATTCTGTTTACACTGGTTCAGAGGCTGAAAGGAAATCATGATTTTCTCATGATTCTGATTCTGCCGTACTTCGCAGCGCTCTGCAGCATCATTCTCTACGTTTCAAAGGATACCTACTATTATAATCTTATTAAGGATTATTTTTACCTTCCCGACTTCCTGTGGAGATGGCTGTTCTTCATCGATATTGGCAAGAGCAACATCATACGGATTATGAATGCCTCCAGCTTAAGCATCTTAATCATCAGCGTTTATCTCGTCTTCCATTTTTACGAGCCCTTTTCCCTGCGGGTTCAAAAGGCGGTTAAACGGGTCGTATGGGTCTACTGCCTGCTGCAGTTCATCCTCTATGATCCCTATACGAATTTAAAGGCCTACTACTTCTTATACCCGGCCCGTCTGACGGTGCAGCAGTACCTTTATTTAGAGGACAGAATATATGCAGTCACACACACCATCAATACTGCGGTCATTCTCCTGTGCTTTCTGGGGCTCCTGGCTGCGTTTATCAAAGCACCGAAGCTGAAGCTGTTCCGCTATAACCACCTGTTTCTGGCCATCAGCTACGCCACTCTGGCGTTTGTATACATTTACTTTATCTCTTCCTCACCGGACTTTTATTTAAAGGTTTCCAGAATCGCAGGAACTTATTCCTACCGTTCCCTGCAGCTCGGAAGCAATGCCTTCATTTACCGGGCGCTGCCCTATATTCTGGTTCCGGCCGCGGCCGTCATCACCTACTGCGCCTACATGCTGACCCGGCTTTCCGGACAGGCCAGTCTCAAGGAGCTAAGTATCTCCAAAGAAATCAGTTCCTCCGAGACAACATCGAAGATCTTCTGCCACTACATTAAAAATGAGATTCTGGCCATCCAGTCCGAGGTGGAGACGCTGGCCTTAAACGCAGAGGATGGGAATGAGGTAAAAGAGACGACGGACAGCATCCTGAAGCGCTGCCAAACGCTCTACGGAAGGATCGACGAAATTCACAGGAGCACCAAGACCAGCGAGCTGAACTTAAAGCAGTACTCTCTCCAGACTCTGATCCGGGAGACGCTCGCCATCTTCTCCCATGAGCTGCAGTCCATAAATGTCCAGCTGAACCTTCCGCCCCAGCCAATTCTGGCCATGGTGGATCCGGTCTACATGGAACAGGCGCTTCACAACATCATCAAGAATTCCATCGATGCCATGGAGGATACACCGGACGATAAAAAGGAGCTGGCCGTTACGCTCGGCAGCTCCAGACAATGGATTGCGATTGACATCAGGGACACGGGAAAGGGCATATCGAAGGAGAATTTAGAAAGCATCTTTCTTCCCTTCTACTCCTCCCATCCCTATTCCAAACACTGGGGAATCGGACTGACTCTGACCTATAAGGTCATTCACGCGCACGAGGGAAAGATCGTCGTAAACAGCACCCTGGGCGCCGGCACTACCGTGGAGGTCCTGCTTCCAAACATCACACCGGAGCGAGTCTGAAATTCACTGACAATGTGCGGACAGATCCGCCCCAAACAGGAAAAGAGGTTTCATTCATGGAAGAAAAGATAAAAGTACTTATTGCAGAAGATGTGGCCCCCATCCGCAAACGGTATGCGGCGGTCTTAAAGAAGTGTCCCGCGATCGAGGTCGTGGCCGAAGTGGGAACGGGAGAGGAGGCGTGCAAAACCGCCCGAAAACTGAATCCCGACGTCATTCTCATGGACATCGAGATGGAAGCCAAAGACGCGGGAATCCGCGCCACGGGAGAAATCCTGGCCGAGATGCCGGATATCAAGATCATTATCCTGACGGTATACGAGGAGGATGAGCTGGTCTTTTCCGCCTTCCGTTTAGGCGCCTGCGACTACGTCTTAAAAAATGCCTCCAACGAGGAGATCGTAAACGCGGTCACCTCCGCCTACAGAGGCCAGTCCCCCATCCGCCCGGAGATCGCGGACAAAATACGCAGCGAATTCCGCCGGGTCAAGACTTATGAAAGCAGCTTTCTCTTCATGCTCAACATCCTCTCCACACTGACGCCAAAGGAGCTGGATACCTTATATCTGCTCTCCACCGGCTATAACAAACGCCAGATCTGCGAGATGCGCTGCGTGGAGATGAGCACGGTAAAATCCCAGGTACACAGCATTTTAAAGAAGTTCAACAAGAAGAAAATCTCGGAAATCATCACCACAGAATCCGACCGAAAGCTGCTGGGAAGTATTCTGAACAATACGGAACTGAACCGTTAATCCGGCTGGCGGCTCTTCCATACCATTTCTTTTTTGCCTTAAGATGATAAGAAAAAGGTGAGGCAGGCTTCAGATTTTGTTTTATCAGATACAAATGAACAAAATCCTCATCCTGCCGCACCCTTTTCTAACTCTTTTTACTCCTCAAACAGCTTCTCCGGATAAACGCCGTCTGCTACCAGTTCCTTAATTGCCGCCGCTACCGTCGGCTTGTCTTCGCGGTAAGTAACTCCAAACCACTTATCCGGTGTCTCCAGAACCGTCACGCGGGCACGTCCCGCACGTACAAGGCGGTCGATAATCCTCGGAAGCAGATACTCCGTCTTGATGTCGCCTTCCTTCAGGCCATCTAAAAACACAGGGAATCCGCGCTCCAGTTCCTCTAAAAATGCCGGGGCGAGTCCCCACATATTCATGGACACATGCTGGCCGATCGGCACTTCCACCGGATTACCGTCATCGTCACGGCCTCTCGCCACATCCCCGTCCTTCTGAAGCTCATACGTCTCGGTTACGTCGACCAGCACGCCGTTATCGTCCACCTGGCATACTCCGCGGGTAACTCCGCCGTTCTCACTCAATGTGTTTCCCAGGATAAATCCGCCCATGCAGATATCGAATACCTCTGATTCCGTATCCATTTGATTCACCATGTACTCGTGGATCTTCTTAAATCCCTCTTTTCCATAATAATCATCCGCATTGATAACGATAAACGGCTCGTGGATCACCTGCTTCGCGCACAGAATCGCCTGGCCCGTTCCCCATGGTTTCGTCCTGTCTGCAGGCTTCTCATATCCTTCCGGAAGATCGGTAAGTTCCTGATACGCGTACTCTACAGGGGCAATCTTCTCGATCCGTCTCCCTATGATCTCCTTAAAGTCCTCCTCCAGGTCCTTCCGGATAATGAACACGATCTTGTTAAATCCGGCTTCCAGCGCGTCATGAATCGAATAGTCCATGATAATCTCACCACTGGGTCCTACCGGCTCCAACTGCTTGATTCCGCCGCCGAACCGGCTTCCGATGCCTGCCGCCATAATCACTAATGCCGTATTTTTCATAATGCTTCTCCTCTGTTTTTGTTCTTTCGCAGACCGGAACACCTCGGGCCGGACGCATCCTGCCGGGGTGTTCCGGTCTGTTTTTTTATTAAGTGTCCTTAGTATAACACAAAAAGCGTGATTATTCCACACTCTTGAGCGATTCCACCATATCAATTCCCTTCAGCTTATAATACATGACGAGATTTACGAACGCGGAAAACGCATACGTCATCAAAACACTATAAGCGTAGCTTATAGGTCTGATCTGCCTCCCGAACATCAGCATATCCACCTCCACCGTGGTCATCACGTAGCGGTGCAGGAAATATCCCATCACGATGCCAACCATGCTCCCAAGTATGGTAAGCATAATATTTTCCCGGTATACGTAGGCCGCCAGCTCCGGATTGTAAAATCCCAGCACCTTCATTGTCGCAAGCTCCCGCTGGCGCTCGTTGATATTGATATTATTCAGGTTATAGAGCACTACAAAGGCCAGAAGCCCCGCCGATATAATGAGTACCCAGATTACCACATTCAGACTGTCCAGCATATCGCTGATCTGCCCCCGCATCGTGCCGATAAAGGTCACCGTCATCACGGAATCGAAAGACAGAAGCTCCGTTCCCAGCCGGTTCTGCGTCTCCTCATTCAAATCCTTTATATCAAGAAACATGGTGTTATACTCAGGCGCCTTTCCATAGACCTTCTCATACAGAGCCGGTGTCATATACACGTAATGATGAAGATAATTTTCTGCAATTCCTCCCACTACCACAGGATAAAGCACCCCCTCATCCTCCTTCAGATAAATGGTATCGCCTTCCTTCACATTCAACAGCCCCGCCATTTTCTCCGTAATCAGCACGTGGTCGTCATCCAGAACATACGCCTCCCGGCTCTCCCTGCTGCGCAGGTGGACGAACCGGTCCACCTCCTCCAAGTCCTCCGGAACAAATAAATAGGCTTCCTTCGTCACATCGCCTGCCGAGACATCGAGGATGGTTTCCTCCACCCGGAGCCACGCGTCCACATCTCCCTGGGAGACAAAGGACCGGAGCGCCTTCTGCTCTGCTTCATCCGCCTCGTCGTCTGTCTGTACCAGCACATCGTACGTCCAGATATCGTTATACTGCTTCTCGCCCAGTGTGGAAATGGAGTCATTTAAACCAAACCCCACCAGGAGCAGCGCCATGCATCCGCCGGTACCGAAGATCGTCATCAGGCACCTTTTTTTATAGCGGAACAAATTGCGCACAGTGGCCTTTTGTATGAACTTAAGCCGTTTCCACAGCGGTGTCACGTATTCCAGCAGCACCCGTTTTCCCTGCTTCGGCGGTACCGGCCGCATCAGCGCCGCCGGCGACGACAGCAGCTCCTTGTAACTGGAAAATACGGTTGCCAGAACCGTACACGCCAGAGCCAGACCAGAGGCCAGAAACGCGTAATAGAGGTTAAACGGAGTCAGCATAACCGGAAGATTCTCATACAGGATAAAATACGCCGTCATAATGACGTAGGGAAGCAGCTTCTCTCCCGCCGCCGCGCCCAGAATGCTTCCTGCCAGCGTGGCCGCCAGGGCGTAGCCGATATACTTGGAGGCAATGCTCCATTTCCCGTATCCCAGCGCTTTTAGCGTTCCGATCTGCAGCCGCTGTTCCTCCACCATGCGGGTCATAGTGGTCAGGCTGACGAGAGCGGCCACCAGGAAGAAGATAAAGGGGAATACCTTCCCGATCGCCCCGATCCGTTCTGCGTCGCTGCCAAACTCCACATACGTCTGGATCGCGTTTCTGTCCAGTACGTGCCACTCCGGCTCCTTGATATCGTCAATGTCCTTCTGGGCGTCGTCAATCTTCTTACCCGCATCCGCGATCTTTTCCTCCGCCTCCTGCCTGGAATCCTCGTACTTGACCTTCGCCTCCGCCAAATCCGCCTCGCCGTCGTCCAGCTTCCTCTGCGCTTCCTCAATATCCGCCTCACCCTTTGCAATATCCTTCTCCGCCTTCGGAATCTTTGCCTCTCCGTCTGCTATGTCCCGGTGGGCATCCGCGATCTTCACTTCCCCATCGGCAATGTCCCGGTGGGCGTCCGCAATCTTTCCCTCGCCATCCACAATATCCTGTTTTGCATCCGCCACCTTCTGTTCGCCGTCTATGATCTTCTGCCGGGCATCCGCCAGCTGTTCTTCTCCCTCATCCAGCTTGCGCCGGGCGTTTTTCAGCTTCATCTCGCCCTGATCCAGCTTCTTTTTCCCCTTTGCCAGCTCTCTCTTCGCCTTCGCCAGCTCCTTTTTTCCTTCTTTCACGGCCGCGTCACCGTAAGTCAGTTCCTGGTAGGAGGCCTGTATCGTATGTACACCGTCCACCAGAAGCGCCCCCTCACCGCCTGGTATCATCTCCAGATAAGGCGCATACGCATCAATCTCAAAGTCCTCCACCTGGATACGGCCGATCTCAGAAGGCGTTATATCCAGGGGAATACCCATGGACAGAAGCCCATTTAAGGCTTTCTTTAAATTCCGTTCCACCTCCGGCGCGTTCTTCCGGTACTCTTTCCAGCCCTCCTTCAGGATTTCCTGCTGTTCCTCCAGCTCTTCCTTTCCCTCTTCGTATTCTTCCAGTCCGATCTCGTAATCCAGCCATCCATCATCCAGATCCATACGGGCTCCCGGCAGCTCCTCGTCGAATTTCCTGCGGGCGTCCTCCAGCTCCTGTTCCTTGTCGGCAACTTCCTTCCTGGCATCATCCAGCTCCTGTTCCTTTTCCGCCAGCGTCACTTTCCCGTCTTCCAGTTCCTGTTCTTTCTCCGCCAGTGTCACTTTGGCGTCTTCTAGCTCCTGCTCCTTTTCCGCCAACGTCCGCTTTCCGTCTTCCAGATCGTTTTTTGCATTTTCTAAATCATTTTTTCCCTTTTCCAGATCTGCCCGGCCTTTTAAAATATCTGTCTTTCCCTCGTCGATCTTCTTCTGCGCGTCTGCAATCTGCCGGGCTGCGTCGTCGAGCTTCCGGTCCGTCTCCGCCGTCTTTTCCGTCAGCTCTCTTCTGGCGTCATTCAGCTTTCGGTTCGCCTCGTCTGTCACCTCGCGGTACCGTACGGCAGAACGCGGTTCTGAGAGCGTATTCTCAATCTCTTCCTTTACGCGGTCCATATAGTCCTGGTACTCATCCGAATAGGACAGAAAAGCTTTTCCCTCCTTCGTCTGGACATAAATGTCGGTAAATACTTCCATGCTGAAATTATCAGGTGTTACAGCCATAAACGTATCGAGACTTCCATTTCCGATGGTCGTCGTCCCCCGTTCCAGAGACAGGTACCGGGAAGACATGCCGATACCCACGATCGTAAACGTATCGTATTTCAGCGTGTCGGAAAGCGCATCATCCGTGCCGGAATAGACTTTTACCGTGTCCCCCAGTGCGAACTGTCCCTGATACGCCTTTCCCCTGTCCATCATGCATTCGCCGGCCCGCTCCGGCATCCGCCCCTCCAGCAGTGTAAACTGGTTGATCGATCTGCTCATCGAAAAAATCCGCACAGTCTTCTCCCGGTCCGCGCCTTCGCAGAGCACATCTGTGGTATAGGCGCCTTCCGCGTACTCCGTCTCCGGGAGCTGACGCACCGCCTCCACGTCATCCTCCGTCAGGCCCAGGGTGCCGACTATGCGGATATCCATCAAATTCGTTTCATCATAATAGGCATCGGCGGACAGCTCCATGTCTGGTCTTGTGGAGCGAATTCCCGCAAAAAACGCAACTCCGAGCGCAACAATAAAAAGAATCGATAAAAACCGGTTCATGCTGCGCCCTATTTCCACCATAAAGTCCTTGCGTTTTGCGTTCTTCATTCAAGTACCATCCGCCCTCGATCCATCAGTCCATTCCAGCAGTCTCTTCCAGCAGTCCGTTCCAGCCAGTCTTACACGTGTATTCCTCTACCACTCGATCTTTTCCACAGAAAGCGGTCTTTCATTCAGCACAATACTTCCCGTCTTCCCGTTCTTTATCTGTATCACCCTGTCAGCCATCGGCGCCAGCGCCGAATTATGGGTGATAACAATCACCGTCATCTTTTTCTCCCTGCAGGTATCCTGAAGCAGCTTCAAGATAGCCTTTCCAGTCTGATAATCCAGCGCCCCCGTTGGCTCATCACAGAGCAGAAGCTTGGGATTCTTCGCCAGCGCCCTGGCAATGGACACCCGCTGCTGCTCCCCTCCGGATAGCTGCGCCGGGAAGTTATTAAGCCGTTCCCCCAGTCCCACATCGATCAGAACCCGCTCCGCGTCGAGAGGATTTTTGCAGATCTGAAGCGCCAGCTCCACATTTTCCAGAGCTGTCAGATTCTGAAGCAGATTATAAAACTGAAATACAAAGCCGATATCATTCCTCCGGTAACCCGTCAGTTTTTTCTCCGAGTATGAAGCAATGTTGACGTCGTCCACCCGGATTTCCCCCGAGGTGGCGGTGTCCATCCCTCCGAGAATATTTAACACTGTGGTCTTTCCCGCACCGCTGGGACCCACGATTACCACGAATTCCCCCTTCTCTATGGTAAAGCTGATTCCGTCCACCGCGTGGATGGTGATCTCGCCCATATGATAGCTTTTTCTCACGTCCTTAAGTTCTACAAACGCCATAAATACCGCCTTCCTTCTCTTAATCTCCTATCATGGAAGTCCCTGCCATTCATGACTCTTTTGAAAATCGATTGTAATACTCTTCTGCCTGAGTTTCACTTAATTGAAACCTTTTCTGCAGTTTCTCAAGGATCTGTTCTCTGGAAATCCCGGTCTCAATATTATCCTGAATCAAAGCCCGGAGGCCTTCCTCTCTGCCTTCCTCTCTTCCTTCCTCTCTGCCCTTCTGAATTCCCTCATCCATAAGCTTTTGTCCAACCAGTGTCATCTGCATCTCCTCCTTCAGCCGTTTGGCATACATTTTATCAATCACTTTATCTGTAAAGGTTAAAATTCCCGCCAGAACCTTTAACTGCTCCTCCTTCTCCGGCAAATTTCTCGCCAGCCCCACTGCCTTTTCAATAGCCTCCTGCTTACCAGTCCTCCCCTTTACTGTCAAAGGCAAAATCATCAGTTCCATCATTTCTTCTTCAGTCAGCCGCTGCCCCCATTCTATTTTTCCTTTCAGCCGCCTGTATATCTCATCACTGTCTCGATTCACAAGATACGCCGACTCTACCAGCAGAATCAGCCCCTCCAGATCATATATTTCTTCTGCACATTCCACATCTGCAGTGTAGATAACCACCATCTTCACCCGTTTTAATTGATTAAGTTCTCCGCGGACTGCAAACCTTTTAATCACCCGGGCAATATAATTTAAGTACTTGACAAAATTTTCTCTGTCAAATGACGACTCATAATCGATAATCGCCAGAGCCCCATCACTGAGCAAAAATAAATTATCCAACCTTAATTCATTGCTCTCAATGGCAGGCAGATTCGTCGGCAAAATATCCATGATCTTCAAGTGCGGAAGTCCGAACGCCGCCAGGCTTTTTCCTTTCAGGGTTTCGGCCATCACTTTCGCTGTAACGTCCTTATTCTGATATGTGATTTCACTCATACCGTTCTCCTTTTATTATATTTTAATATGACAACAGATTCAAGTGTATCCATCTTAATTCACCAAACCGCATCACCCGCCTCTATTCAATTTTTCACTGCATTTGGATAATTTTTTGACTTGTTAAAACATAGATTATCAGATTTTCGCGGACAGAATGTCCATACGAAACGATAGATTCAGCATACTACATATATACTCCGGCGTCAATCATATTTTAAGCGGCAGGGAACCTGATCCGGTTGTCCTGCCGCTGATTTACTCACTTCTTCAATTTTCCCATTACCGAACAGCCCCCCGCAATTCCCGTCGCCAGCCCCAGAAGCACAGACGCCAGGGTCAGTTTTGGAAACACCTCCGACGGCGGCAGAAGACTCACGGCTCCGCCATACAGATTGAGTCCGGCTGCCACCAGCTCCAGCCCCCAGCGGTACCCTGCAAACAGCAGGAAAAGAGGGATGCACATTCCTGCCAGCCCCATAACGAGACCCTCTACCAGAAACGGCACACTGATAAACTCTTCTCTGGCTCCCATCAGCCGCATGACCCTGGTCTTCCCCTTCTGAGACTCAATACCGACGGACAGGGTGTTGTGAATCAACAAGATGGAGATCAGGAGCAGAATCGCCGCGCTCCCCGCAATCAGCCTTGATATGACCGTCTTGATACGCAGCAGCGCACGCACCGTATCCGCCGAATGCGTCACCTTGCGGACTCCCTCCAGACTCTTCACATACTCCACAAAGCCCTCCTGCTGTTCGATGCCTCCGATATAAACCTGATAGTGATTGGACGCAGCCAGCGGGTTATCTCCATCAAAGATTCCATCCAGCAGCTCGCCATCCTTGAAGTAATCATTTCGAAAGCCCTCCCAGGCGTCATCCGCAGAAGTATAGACCGTTTTCACAACCTCCGGTCTCTCACGGATTAAGCCCCCGATCTCCTCCACCCGTTCGGGGGATACCGTATCCTCAAAGAACACGGCCACATAGACCTCTTCTTCCGTCTTCTGCAGCACGCCGTCCAGATTTAAGACTGCGATATAAAAGATGCCAAAGAGAAAAATACACGCCGCCATGGTAAGAACAGAGGCCGCCGTGTAAACCTTGTTATGCCATAGATTTTTAAAACCCAGCCGGCATAAATACAGCCACGTCCTAAAAGCCATACATCAGACCTCCCCTGCTGTTATCCTTGATCACCTTGCCATACCGCAGCGCAATCTGACGCTTGTGCATGTATTTCACCAGCTCCTGGTTATGGGATACCACCAGCACAGTCGTACCCTGACGATTAATTTTCTCCAGCAGGCGCATAATCTCTTCCGCGTTCTTCTGATCCAGATTTCCCGTAGGCTCATCGGCCAGAAGAAGAACCGGCTGGTTTACCACCGCCCGCGCCAGGGCCGTCCGCTGTTTTTCCCCGCCGGAGAGCTGTCCCGGATAACAACCGGCCTTTTTCTCCAGGCCCACCTGACTTAAGACCTCCATGACCCGGTTTCGCATACGTTTATGATCCGCCTCGACGACACGCTGGGCAAATGCCACATTTTCGTAGACCGTAAAATCCGGAAACAGGCAGAAATCCTGAAATACCATGCCGATATACCGCCGGTAACGGCATACCTGCCGCTCCTTCAGCTGCCTCAAATCGATGCCGTTCACCACGATATTTCCCTGGTCCGCCTCCGTCTCCCTCAGGATCAGCTCCAGAAGCGTCGTCTTTCCGGCTCCGCTGTTACCCACCAGAAAGACGAACTCCCCCTTTTCAATCTGAAGGCTCACATCGTCGAGGGCTTTTTGTCCCGTTTCATATGTCTTTGTCACTCTGTCGAATAAAATCATGGTGTTATCCACAGTACTCCTCTTTTCCATCACGGTTATCCACGAAATTAAATACCTTTTACCCGAATATCAATACCTTTTTTCGGGATCAGATGTCTTTCTTCTTCAGCTTATACACAAATGCCAGCACCTTCGCCACGGTCTGGTAGAATTCCTCAGGAATTTCCATATCCACCTCAACACTGGCATACAGCCCCCTTGCCAGAGGCTTGTCTTCCATAATATAAACTCCGTTGGCCTCACCGACCTCTACAATCTTGAGCGCCAGATGATCTGCGCCTTTCGCCAGTACCACGGGAGCCCGGTTCGCATTGGAATCGTATCCCAGCGCTACCGCGAAATGGGTCGGGTTCCTGATGATCACATCCGCCTTCGGAACATTCTGCATCATACGCATGGACGCCATCTGGCGTTGTTTCTCCCGAATCCGTCCCTTGATCTGCGGATCGCCCTCCGTCTGCTTATACTCTTCCTTAATTTCCTGCTTGCTCATGCGCAGATTCTTCTCATAATCCCACCACTGGTATAAGTAATCGAAGGCGGCCAGAAAAATAAAGGCGACCCCCACCGTGTTCACCAGCGACACCGCAGTGTCCCCAACGTACACGAAAGCCGCCTGTACCGTACCGTCCATCAGACGTGCAAACTCGTGGATTCTCCCCTCTATATAGCTGTAAATCACCCAGGCCAGGATGGTAATCTTAATCAGCGCCTTTAAAAGCTCCACCACCGAGCGGATGGAAAACATTCGTTTAAAGCCTTTTAAAAGACTGATCCGGTCCATCTTAAACTTCATGACATCCGTGGAGAATGACATTCTGGTCTGAAAGAACGTCGTGACCACTGCGACTGCCACTCCGATAAAAAGCAAAGGAAACGCCGCCTGTCCAAACAGGAGCACGGCCTTTAACAGCTTGTCGGGCAAATCGTCCGCCGCCAGGGGCGTCGTGGAGGCAGCATAAGAAAAGAACAGCTCCATAGCCGTCTTCAGAGTGCGGTAAATCTTGGGGGCCAGCGCATTCAGGGAATTAAACAGCACCAGCAAAGAACAGACGGCGATGACGTCGTTGCTCTGAAATACATTTCCTTTTTTTCGTTCGTCCTGCCGCCGTTTCGGGGTGGCTTTCTCAGTCTTTTCGTCTGCCGCCACGTTCATCACTCCCTTCTGTATACAGAATAAAACCTGGTACGCCCTATGATGCGAACATCATCATGACCTTCTGTACCTCACTCATCATCATCCCATAATAGGAGTCAATAAACGCCCCGATCGGACGCGCGAACAGCATCATTAATAAAATACCCAGCAGGATCTTTGACTGGATATTAATAACAAACACGTGAATCTGGGGAATCAGCTTCATAAGCACGCCCATGGACACCTCCAGCACGAACTCCGCTGCCACAAAAGGCAGGGCCAGCTTGATCACCATCAAAAAAACACTGCCAAATATACTTACAAGATACCAGGCAATATCCTGAGTCACCAGTCTGGCCGCCCCCACGGGTATCACCTCATACGAATAGGCAAACAGCTTCACCGTCAAAAGATGGCAGCCGGTCGCAAAGAAATACAGAAAAAAGAACACATTGATAAACTGGCCTAAGATAGCGGTCTGGACACCTCCTGCCGGATCCATAACCTTGCCCATGGACAGACCGAACACCGTATCCATCAAATCTCCTGCCACGTACACCATATAAAAAAACAGCTGGAACACGCTTCCGATCACCAGCCCCATAATCACCTCGCGGATCAGAGCCTCCGCCATCTGAAAGGTGCTGTAGGCCTGTATGGCGGTAACTCCCTGAGCCGCCGCCGGCGCGATCACCAGGCTGAGCGTCAGCACCAGGCCGGTCTTCACCATGGCAGGAATCCCCCTTCTGGCAAACACCGGATGGACAAAGATCAGTCCGCCCATACGCGCAAATACCAGCAAAAACACATCGAAATACTCTAAAACGCCGCTGTCCATCGCCTGTTCCCCGCGTTAGAGCGACGCCATGATCGCAAACAGCTCCACCACAAACTCGTCCATCACCTTAAACATCCAGGACCCCAGCGCCAGAAGCACCAGCGCAATCACCAGAAGCTTTGGGACAAACGTAAGCGTCTGCTCATGAATCTGCGTCGCCGCCTGAAAAATAGCGACGATCAGACCCACGACAATGCTGACGATTAACAGCGGCCCTGCTATTTCAAATGCAACCATCATGGCTTCCTTCATCACTTCCATCACCTGGTCCGCAGTCATACTATGTACCCCCTCATCATCGGAATCCGGCAACCAGCGTCTTGATCACAAGACTCCAGCCGTCTACCAGAACAAACATCATAATCTTAAATGGCAGTGCGATCATGGTAGGCGGCAGCATCACCATACCCATAGACATCAGGGTGCTGGACACCACCAGATCGATAATCAAAAATGGGATATAGATCAGAAATCCCATGGTGAACGCTTTATTTAACTCACTCAAAATAAAGGACGGAACCAGCACCGTCAGCCCCAGTTTCATGTAAGCTTCCGGTCCTCCCGACACATCCGGCACCTCAGACTTTGAGATGGAGAGAAACAGATCCAGACTCTTCTTCTCCGTCTGCTTTAACATAAATTCCTTCATCGGCTCCTGTGCCCGGGTAAACGCCTCTTCCCTCGTGATCTCCCCTGCCTTATAAGGCTCGTAAGCCTGCGTATTCACCTTGGCAAACACGGGGCTCATGATGAACAGCGTCAGAAACAGAGCCAGTCCGATCATCACCTGGTTAGGCGGAGACTGCTGTGTGCCCAGCGCATTGCGCAGAAATGAGAGAACAATGATAATCCGGGTAAAACTCGTCATCATAATCAGCAGAGACGGCACCACAGCCAGAAACAGAAACAGGAACATGATATCCAGCATATCCATGGGCTTTCCGCTTCCGGAGCTTCCCTCCAGTGTCAGAGAGATATCCGACGCATATGCGATCTGTCCGCATGCCGCGGACACCCTGATAAATGCCGCCAGACTGAGAAGCCCCCTGGCAATTTTCCTTTTCCCCTTCATCATAAGTCTCTCCCGTTTCTCTTCTGTCTTCCGTCCTGTTGTCGTCCGTCTTTTTTGACCAGCGTTTTGAGCTGTTCCGTAAATACAGACGCAAAGTCCGGCGAAACCTCCGCCGGACTCTTTTTCTCATAAGTCTCCAGTTCCTCCAGTCTGGTGATACCGGCCGGAGATACTCCCACAAGCAGAATCCGTCCCTGAACATCGACAATCATCAGGTAGCTGTCCCGTCCCACCGCCAGGCGGTCCAGAATCTTCATATCGCCGGACTGCTGCCTTCCGTTCATCCCTCTCCCCAGCATCCTTGTGGTGATGTATGCCAGAACGAGAACCAGTATCAGTACAATCAGATAAAATAACACTTTAAGAACCGCCATATCAATCCCTCTTGCCGACTATCTCAATAATTCTTGCGGCAAACTTCTCATCTGTCACTAAAACGTCGCCTTTTCCTATCAGTTTACCATTGACCACCACGTCAGCCGGCGAACCCGCCTGCTTATCCAGTGTCAGAATCTGCCCCTTCTGCAGGGCCAGAATGTCCTTTACGCTGCAGACCGTGCCGCCGATGCGGACAGACACGTCAAGCGTAATATCCCGGAGTTTTTTCCTCTCCTCACCGATGTTTTCCACCTGATTGTCCACAGGCACATACTTAAATTCCGGAAATGACACCTCCCGGAACGATACTGTTTTCTCTTTTTTCTTGAAAGCCAGATCCTCCGCCAGCACCGGTTCCTCTGCTGCCGTCTCCTGTCCCATGACCGGAATTCCGAAGATCTCCTGAAGCTCCTCCGTGGCGATTCCAATGACCTCGGCCGCCAGAACACCGTCGATCTCCAGATGGAGGCGGATCAGCACCAGCTGCTGCTCCCTGTCCCACCCGAGTATCGTATCCAGAATCCGCTCCGCACTGTCAAATGCCGTGACGCGGGTCAGAACCTCGCCCATCTCACGCCCCAGGAAATCACCAAGATCATCCATGGCCGCGCCCATACACTGGGACGCCACCTCTTTTAATGTACTTAAAGCGATCTCGTCAAGCGGACTCTCCGTATTTACCGGCAGCCCCATGATAAAATTGGAGATCTTCACCATATCCGCCCTGTCAAATACGTACAGCTGCGGAACACGCAGCCCCTCAGCCGTCCGTTCTGCCTCGATCACTACATTGAAATGGGGCAGATATTCCGCCAGGGCCTCCATATCCGTCTCGCCAAGCTCTGTCACCGTCGCCCTGGCATTCCTGCCAAGAAGAGAAGCCAGCGTATTGCAGACAGGCACCGCTTCCATTTCCAAAAGCTCTGTCAACGCTTCCTGATCCAAATATCCCATACTCTTCCTCCCGGCTATAATACCTTATTAATCTCGACCGCCTTGCGCAGCTTCGTATGGCCAAGCTTCGCCTCGAAGCAGGCCACGTCTTCCACGTAAATATCAATGCTGCTGTCCACTTTTTTATTGAGAGGCACTACGTCCCCCGGCTGAAGCTGGAGAATATCCTGGGCATCCAGAGAAAATTCGTGGAAAATCGCCCGCAGCTCCACTTCCGATTCCAGCAGATGCTGCTCGATATAGCCTCTCTTGGCCAGCTGCTTCGCCTCGTCCTTCTTCTGGCTGACCGCGTAGGTATACCCAAACTTCGAAGTCAGCTCCTCCACGTTAGGCGCCGGCATCACCAGATTTAATACCGCCGAAAGCTTGTCGATCAGCACCTCCAGCTCCACCTGTATCACCACGTCCTCAGGCGCGCTCACCTGAAGCAGGTGAGGATTCGTCTGAAGGCCGGTCAGCGCCGCATCCACGTCCAGATATTCCTTCCAGGAGTCACCGATAAATTCCGTGATCTTTCCCAGTAAATACTGGAGAATCGCCTTTTCAATGTCTGTAAAATCACGGCTCAGCTCATACTCGGTGCCTGCGCCGCCGAGAAGGCGTTCAATCATGAAAAAGGCCAGTCTGGTGTCCACCTCGAGCACCAGTGGAGCCTCATTATAATCCTTGTTGTCAGGGATTAGGGTAATCATGCCAAAAAGAGACCGGTCAGGAACTGAATTGCTGAATTCCTGATACCGTCTCTCCACAATACCCGTTACGCTTATTTCGCAGTAGGACTGCATCAGTCCCGTCAGATACGGTGCAAGAGCACGTGCAAAACTGTCATATAAGTTCTCCACCGTACTCATGCGCTCTTTCGTAAATTTCTTGGGCGATTTAAAATCGTATGTCTTTATCACTGTGCTGTACCTTCCTGTCCCCCGCTCATATCCGCCGGCATGTCGACCGGAAACAGCGGATCCATCGTCTCCATACTGTCTATGTTATCCTCAGAAACCTTATATTCATTTCCCAATATGATCATGTCCACCCGGCGGTTCATCTCCCGCCCTTCCTTCGTGCTGTTGTCCGCGATGGGGTAGTATTTGCCGTAACCGCGGCAGATCAGCTTCTTCGGTTCTAGCCCGACATTCTCCTCCAGGTAGATCGCCACGTTATCGGCGCGTTCAGAGGAAAGCAACCGGTCGTTGATCAGGGAATTAGCCGCCTGAGCCGTATGCCCGTTAATATAGATGGCCATAATCTCATCCTGTCTGTCCTTCAGCATGATTCCCAGAGCCTCCAGCATGGATTTGCTGTTCTCCTGTAAGACCGCGCTGTCCGGGGCGAACAGCAGATCATTCTTAAACCGTATGTAGACCGCGTTCTCGCTGTCGGAGACAACGGCATCCAGATTCTCCATCTGGAAATACGACTGGATATCCTTCGCCATATCGGCCATGGCCAGAGATGAGGCAGACTGTGATCCCGCTCCGCTGCCGGTGTTAAACTGGGAACCTTCTCCCTCCGGGGCATTGGCTCCCTCACTGATGCTGGGATACTTCAGATCCTGCGGTACATCCTCTAAGTCGCTGGTTGTCTCAATTCCCAGCTGACGCTGCATCGCCGCCGCGATCTCTTCCAGCTTGCTGATATTTACATTGGAAATACTGTATAGCAGTACAAAGAAGGTCAGGACAAGGGTTATCATATCCGCGTAGGTATTTAACCACTCCTGACCTCCTCCTTCTTCTCTTCGTTTCTTCATGTTATTTACTAATCTCCAGGGCTTTTAATGCCATGCTCTTTGCAATATTCAGCGCTGTCACATTGGCCTCATAGGCGCGGGTGGCGGCCATCAAATCCACCATCTCCTCGGCGCTGTTCACATTCGGCATCATGACATACCCGTCCTCATTGGCGTCTGGATGATCCGGATCGTACACCGGAACGAGAGGATTCTGGCTCTCCACCACTTCCTCCACATAGACTCCGCCGCGGTCCGCCTTCGTCATAGCCTTACCCAGCTCGGACTTAAAATCCAGCTGATTTTCCCGCAGCACCACCTGTTTCCTACGGTAGGGGCCTCCCTCTGCCGTTCTTGTCGTATTCTGGTTCGCGAGGTTCTGCAGGATGATATCCGTGCGGAACCGTTCTGCCGTCAGGGCCGAACCCGTTATATTGAGAGAATCCAAATACCCCATAAGCCGCTCCTTTTATTTACCCGTATTGTTAATCACATATCTGAGCGTGGAAAGCTTTCCCGACATCCGGGACGTCATCGCTGAATACTCGGTGTACGCCTTCCATAAGTCCAGTTCCTCTTTTTCCACCTGTACGTTATTCCCGTCCGGCCTGGCCTCCGTGTCGTTATCTGTACCGACAACCGCCTGGTACACAGGACCGTTCCCATCTGCCGCCTCTTTTAAGACCTGCTTAAACTCCACCTTTTTCGCCTTAAAATCCGGTGTCTCCACGTTAGCGATGTTATGGCTGGCGACCTGCTGCTTCAGCCACATCGCATCCAGCCCGCTCTGCAGCGCCCGAAACGCTGCGTCCTCAAATAATGGCATATGTACGCTCCTTATCTCATCCGGTATGTCCCATCCGAACCTGCTTATCCGCCTGGGAAAATGCCTCCTTCAGTTCGGTAATCATGGGGAGGACTTCCTCCACCGGTTCCGGACTCTTCTTAATGTTCGCCTGAAGGATCTGATAGTTAAAATATTCATAAAGGGAAGCCAGCCCTCCCGACACCTCATACTGGTGATCCAGTGTGGTTGATAAGTGGGTGACGATAGCCTGCGCCTTCTTAAAATAGGCGTTGCTTCCTTCATAATCGTTCTGTTCCAGGCTCACGAGCCCCTTGTTCAAGCGGTTGATCACCTCGTCAAACAGCAGATTGATCATATCGCCCTGGGTCATGGTCATGACAGACTGTTCTTTATATCTTGCATATGGGTTTTGCATAATGATTACTCCTTTATCATGATGAGAACTGCTGGGTCAGCCAGGAGCTCTGGCTGTTCATGTTGGAAATGGCCTGCTCCATGGCGTTAAACTGCTTCCAGTAACGGGTCCTCTCCAGTTCATACTTGGTATTTAACTTTGACAGTGTCTCGGATATGCGCTTCATCTCATCATAGATCGTGTTACTGGTAATCAGCACATCCTTGGTACCCGCGTAGCGAACCATGCTTCCCGGACTTCCGCTGCTGACATTCGCTGCTTCCTTGATCGCCTCCTGCAGCTTTACCGCGACGCCCTGCTCCTTATCCGTAAAAAGCTTCCGGATATTGTCCGCATTCGTCGCCACCATGGACTTTAACGTCTCCTCGTCGATGATCAGCTTGCCATTGTCGCGCCAGTTATCGGAGGTCTCGATCCCGATATCGTAAAGCGCAAGCCCCGCGTCCTCTACACTGCTGTAAAGCACCATTCTCATATCACTCAAAAAGCTGGAGACGTTGGAATCGTTATGAAGGAGCCCCTTCTTCGATTTTTCCTCCCAGAGTTCGATCTCCCGGTCGCTCATCTCTTTCTTCTGGGCGTCTGTCAGCGGGGCGTACTTCTTGTAGGTTGCCTCCTCCGCCACATAGCTGTTCAGCTCTTCAATCAGAGTGTTATAATCTTCTACAAAACTCTTTAAACTATCTATTATTTTATCAGTATCCCGAGACGTAGTCAAGCTAATTGGGGGGGCACCGGCACCGGTTGTGCCCGTTAATTCCATGGTAATTCCATCCAATTCGAAAGTATTGGTGTTTCGCTCCATGGTAACGCCGTCGACGGTAATTTTAGCGTTTTGACCAGCGGTGATTTGGGCGGTCATTTTCGGGTCGTAAGTATACACAGACGTACCAAATAAATCTTTGATGTACTGGTCTGTCGCATCATCCGTGCCGGATATGGAGACACTGCCTCCTCCGCCTGAAATTTCCAGTCTTCCATTCGAAAATGTCACACTGGCTCCGGATGCAGTTTGAATCGCATTCACAATCTCCGTATCCGCGTTCGAACCGGACAGATCAATGACCTGCAATGTGCCATCCGGTGAAGTAATCTGAATGGATCCAGAATTGGGCCTTGGTGACACTGCATTGGACTGAACGGTACGAGCCGTTTGCACCAAAGAAATATTTTCTGAACCAAACAGCGCTTTAAGCGATTTTTTTCCCTCACTGTCCGTTCCCGTGGAATCTGCGCCTGCCTTAATTTCCAGAGGACCGGAAGTTCCGGTAATATTAAGCCTTCCATCCTGGAAGGAGGCACTGACTCCTGCTACTGCATTCAGTTTCTGAACCAGTGAATCAATACTTCTGTTTAAATCAATTGTTACATCTCCTGCGGTTCCTTTTACCGTAATTTTGCCCCTCAGCCCTACCGGATCAGCCCCCGATAAAAGGTTATCACCCGTGCCGAATCCGAGACCGGACGCAAATCCTTTGGTCAAATTATCCGCAGTAAAACCAACCTTATGTTCCGCAGACGTCAACACAACCATATCGGTTCCAGGCACAGCAGGATTTTCTCTTATACTAAATCGTACCGCCTCTGTCCCAAATTTCCGATCCAGCTGTGAATTAATCGCATCTAAAACGCTCTGTGAGGTCTCATATTTACTATTTCCGGTTTTCCCCTCCAGCGTAATCTCTACATCTTTTCCATCGACCTGAAACACCAGCTTCTCATCATTTCCGCTGTTTAATACTCTCCTGACCTCGTCTAAACCGATTGCAGTGCTTCCCGTCAGCTCCTTTGAAAAAAGAGAGGACTGAACTCCGGTAGCTTCCACACCAAACATTGAAGTAAGCAGAGTTCCATAAGTCTGCTTCATCGTAATGTTTGATATCGCACCAGTCGAAGTCGATTCCATAATAAACTTATCCGCCGCCGAAGAATACGACACTTTCACTCCCGCACCGCTGTTATTAATGGCACTGATAACATCGCTCAGCGTGGAATTATCCGTCAGCCCCTTGATTGACACACCGTTAATCTCAAACTCGTATCTCCCACCCTGGGGTTTATTGGCAAAGTTCATATTTTTCAGGGAAGTTCCGTAATCGAGCTTATTGGAGAATCCAGTCCCAAATCCAAGATTTTTCACGGTATCTGCATCCCCTGAGGACTGAATAATCACTCTTCTCGAAGAGTCCACAGAATTGGAGGTTGGATTTCCTGCCGCATCCAACTGCACTAATTCCATTGTCCCGTTATTATTACCCGGTGCCGATGTATATTTCATACCAACCGCAGTACCGAAATTCCGATACAGCGCCTGGTTAATATTCTTTAACGTGTCCGTATCATTTGCACCTGCCGTAAATGTGATTGTACGATTCACCCCATCCAGCGTAGCGGAGAAAGAATATGAACTTCCATCTGTAAACTGCCTTAAGTCTGCGCCGCTGCCAACCGGTGTTCCGGTCACATTCCCCGTCGTTTTCACAGTACAGGCTGTGGCGAGACGGTCAATCGAGTCGATCTTCATGCTGCTGACCGCATTTCCTGAAACCGATGTGACCTTGATATTCGACGAGCTGCTGACGCCGGTCATGGTATTGTATAAGCTGCTGCTCATCAGGTTCGTGTCGCCGCTTCCGTAATAAGAGAAATACTTATCGCTAAAGGTGTTGATCTTCGTTATGAGGCTGCGGTAGATATCCTGTTTCCACTCCAGCTGCTGTTTTAGCCCGGTCTGCTTGTCGATCTTGGACTGGGTTCCTGACAGCATGCTCTGTACCATGCTTTCCGTATCCATGCCGGAGGCTAGCCCCGCTATATAGTTTTTATTGCCGCTGTTGCTGACGGTATTAATCGATGACGTCGATGACATCGCTCCTCCCCCTATCTTTTCTGATTATAGAGCATGCCCTTCGCTCCCTGGTCCATCTGTTTTAAGTATCCTGTAAATTTTGTATTTGTGTTGTTCTTCCTGATTTTCTCCTGCAGAAGATCCCTTACCCGTTCCATCTCGGCCCGCGCGCCGGGCTCCAGCTCCTGTATTCTCGATATCACACGGAAGATTTCCTGACCCTCCGAAAAAAGTGCCTGTTCCTCTTCATTTAACGTCCTGAAATCCCACCTGTTCTTCGAAATCTCATAAAGCCGCCTGCCCTCCGGGGAAAAATGCTTCATCGCCTTCATCCGCTCATCAATCCCGTCTATCTCTTCGATCAGGCGCTGCCTGGCCGCGATCCCGGCCTCAAACTCTTCCGCCTCCCTGTATTCCTGCGAGGCGATACGGCTGGTCTCCTCCTCATACTGAAGAAAGCAGGCTTTCTTCTCATGGAGAAGTTTCCGCATCTCATCAAGCATCTCCATGATTTTCCTCCTGCTTCTCTTCCTCTTCTTCGGCCGTCATTGCCCGTAAATTTCTGGACAACTGGAACACCTTTAATAAGTCGACCTTATCCGATGCCTCTTTATTATTCTCGACCGTCAAATACAGCTCTGTACGGCAGATCTTCATATCCTCGGGAGCCGATATTCCCAGACGCACCTTGTCTCCCTTTACCTCGGTAACGAATATTTCGATATCGTCGCCGATTTTGATTGATTCGCCCTTTTTTCTGGATAGTATCAGCATACGTCATCCCCCGCTTCCTCATCGAAAATGGGCTGTCGTATGGCGTAATCCTGTTCCAGGATCACCTGTACCGCCAGATTCGTCTTGTGGTTGATGATAATCGGGCTCTTTAAATTGACTGTAGATTTGCGGAAGGTATCCCCTATGACCATGAGGACCCAGCAGTCTAAATCGTCCTCAGGCACTGCCTGAAGCATGATCAGAACGTCCTGCATGACCACCGGTGCGTAATCCCGCCTTACCTCCAGGGGATTCAGCATGATAAAGCAGACACTCTTCTGTTCAATCGACTGCAGCCAGCAGATTCCATTTCCCATGTTGGAATCATTGACCAGAACGAACTGGGTGAACTCCTCAAAGCCAAAGATCGGCTGCTTAAACGTTATGATATTTTTCTCTTCTATTTCGAGGATTCCAAAATCTCTTGTCTCTATCTTCAAGTTTTTCCCTCCGCATCCTTCACCATGTTATTCTTCATAAGCCGGATTTGCACTCGGCGGAACGTACATGGGCTCACCTATGTACTCAATATCCACTCTTGGATACTGCTCCACATTTACATTCAGCTCGCCCGGCACGTAGACCGATTCCGTCTTCTGTACCTTCGGCTCAAAATTCACGGAGGCCGGTGCGAAATCAATGGCCAGATCCGCCGGAGTCCAGGAAATATCCGCTCCCACGGAAGGGATAAATCCGATTCCTGTCGTCACATTCGTCTGCGCGAGCATCTGATTTTTCATGATATCCGCCACGGTGACTCCATCCTGAATCTGCATCATCTGGTTGCCGACTCTCGAATACTGGGCTGTTGCATCGGCTGCGGCTTTCAGCCCCGCCTGGGCCGCATCACTCATCAGTCCCCTGGCCGTCTTAAATCCCATACTGTCTCTGGAACGTGAGCTATCAATATTTACTTTAATATTTTCAGATTTCATATTCAGGTGCCCCGGGTTCTGTATGATGCCGATCTCCGGGTCCGGGATCTCGCTGTCCAGCCTGGCCCGCTGCGACGTCATAGACAACCTGATAGGCGTTGTCGTAATTTTCAATACATTCATGTCATGACACCTCTTCTCCTGATATTATTTCATGAAATCAAAAATCGAGGGTGGTATGATGCTGGATCCAAGCTGCAGGGTTACCATCCAGGCTGTTTCATAAGACTTGTTATTGACGGCCTCCGTCTCCACGCTTACCGCCTCCAGATTCTTCTGGGTCTCCTTGAGATTGACAAGGCCGCTCTCCAGACGATCCTTCGTGCGGTCTAAAAGCTTCTCCCTTGTACCGATCTCAGAGGTTGCTATCGAAATATTGCTCTGCTTCTTCTTAAGCTGTGTGAGCGTGTCCATGGCGCCGCTCTTATCTCCGTCCTTTAACTGGCCTTCTATCTTCCCGATCAGGCTGTACAGGTTATTGGGGAGTCCCTGATCATCGGTACCATAGCCCAGCACATCAACACCCGATGTGGAAATCCGAATTCCGGTTCCCGCCGTGTTTGTGCCGCTGGCGTAGGTTCCAAAGCCAATATCC
>NZ_JBKVCZ010000066.1:0-37079 GCF_046966825.1 Hungatella sp.
ACCCGCTTCATACCGAGCAGCTCCACGGCGTACGTTACGGCCATGGACACCATCTGCTGCCCCACGCCGCGTCCTCTCACCTCCGGCGCCAGAACAATGTATCCCATATGGACGCTGTCCGCTTCATAATCCGCCGCAGCCATCTTAAAACTTCCGACCGGTTTTCCGTCTTTATCCAGGGCCGTAAAGCCCCATGCACGGGGATCGCGCTCCAGCTCCGCGTAATAGTTGTCCATCTGCCCGTCCGTCAGGGGAAAGGTAAATCCGTCGCGGCACCACATGCGCATCTGCCTCTCATCGGAGAACCATTTCATTACTTCCCTGCCGTCTTCCCTCTTGCAGGGCCGAAGTCTCAGTTTCATCATAGCCTTTTTCTCTCCCTTTCTTCCCAGAATTCTGTCACAATTCCAGACACACTGTTTAAGTTCACGGCGTAATAGCCATCCCATTCCCTGGGGAACAGGGCCTGATAGTCCGGTTTTAAAAACCGGTCATCCAGCAGGGCGATCACCCCCTCATCGGACACGGTTCGGATCACCCGCCCGGCCGCCTGCATCACCTTGTTCATGCCGGGATACTGATACGCGTAGTCGAAGCCCTTCTGCTCCTTCTCATCGAAATATCCCTTAAGGATCTCCTGCTCCGTGCACACCATGGGAAGCCCCGTCCCCACGATAATCGCCCCGATGAGCCGTCCTTCCTTTAAATCGATCCCCTCCGAAAACACGCCGCCCATCACACACAGGCCCACGAAGGAATCCTCCCTGTCCTCCTGAAACTCCTCCAGAAAAACCTCCCGCTCCTGTTCTGTCATGTGGGACGACTGGGCGAGCCATGCGAACTCCTTCCCACCCTCGTCCAGCCCGGCAAGCAGCTGTTCCACCTCCCGCATATACTGATAGGACGGCAGAAATACCATATAGTTACCCGCATGGGCCGAGACAATCCTCCGGATATACTCGACGATCTTCTTGAATTCCCGCTCATTTCTTCTCGTGTAGCGGCTGCTGACGTCGTTTGCCGCCAGCAGGAGCCGTTTGTCCTGGTCGAAGGGGGATTCCGCGTACACGGCGTATTCCTCCTGATTCCCGCTCAGCAGCTCCTTGTAATACTGGACAGGCAGCAATGTGGCAGAGAAAAACACGGTGCTGTTGCCCTTATCCAGGCACTCTTTCAAGTTCTTCGCCGGATTCATATTGAACAGCCGGAGCATAAAGCGTCCATCCGATAAAAATTCCGTATAGATCCGGTAATTCTCATCCACCCGGTCATAGGTGTTCAGCAGATCACGGAGCGCAAAGTAAAAATCCAGCACCAGATCACGGTCCTCGAACTCCGGAAAGCTATCCATGAATTTCTCCATCTCACCGAACAGCGACATGACGGCAGTCATAAACAGTTTGATATCCGTCAGGATCGTGTAGCCCTCGCATTCCCGCTTCATCTCCAGCAGCTGCTTGTTGCACCGGTCTAAAAGCCCGGCCAGCCTCTGGTCCTTCGGTTTCACGATCTTTTTAATAAGAAGAAAGTCCTCCTTATACACCACCGCGCTGTACATCTCCCTCGCTCTGGGCACGAGATTGTGCGCCTCATCCACAAGAAACAGATAGTCTCCCGATATTCCCTCGGAAAAATACCGTTTCAGCCTGATATTGGGGTCAAAGACATAGTTGTAGTCGCAGATGATACCATCGACCCAGTTGCTGATATCGAGGCAGAATTCGAAGGGACATACCCGGTGCTGCTCCGCATACTTTAAGACCGTCTCCCTAGTGATCCCCGCTTCCTGGTGAATCACGTCAAACACCGCATCCCCCACCCGGTCGAAATGGCCTTTGGCATAGGGACAGGCGTCCGGATTGCACTCCGGCTTCTCCAGGAAGCAGAGCTTCTCCTTTGCCGTAATCGTGACCGTGCTGAAGTACAGGCCGCCTTTCCGCAGGATCTCATACGTCTCCTCCGCCACACCGCGCGTGATGGTCTTCGCCGTCAGATAAAACAGCTTGTCCCCAAGGCCCTCGCCGATGGCTTTTAACGCAGGATAGACTGTGGACAGCGTCTTTCCGATTCCGGTGGGCGCCTGAATAAACAGATTCTTCTTACGCGCAATGCTGCGGTAGACCGATACTGCCAGCTCCTTCTGCCCCTTCCGGTAAGGATAGGGAAATTCCAGATCCTTAATGGACTCATCCCGCCGCAAGCCGTGGTGGTATAAGTAATCGGCCCACTTCACGTACTCGTGGATCAGTCCGGCAAACCAGTTTTCCAGCTCCTCAAAGCTTTTCTCCGACTGGAAACGCTTGATCTCTTCCGTCTCGATATTGCAGTAGGTCAGCTGCATCACAGCCCCGGTCAGCTGATGATCGAAGCAGTAGAAATAGCCGTAGCACATGGCCTGAGCCATGTGGACCTCGATGGGTTCGTTCAGATAATAGAGATCCATGTAGACGCCCTTGATCTCGTCGATGGTGACACCCGATGGCTTCTCAATAATGCCGTCGGCCCGGCCCTCCACCAGGATCTCAAACTGCTCTTCCTCCACCAGATGCTTTAATACCACCTCCGCGTGGTAATCCGCCCCCATGCGCCGCTGGATCTTCCGGTGTATCCGGCTTCCCTCCTGCATGGCCGTCTTCTCTGCCCCTGCAGTCCGCCTGTTGTCCAGGTCACCGGAACGCATCACGAATTCCACCAGGTTGCGGACCGATATTTTAATTACTTTCTTTTCCCCGTCAGCCATTCCGGTACCCTCCTTTCCTGAACGAAGCTCTTAAACCAGCCTGTAACAGCAATCATAACCGCTGCCGCTGCTGCCAGCAGATAGAAAAAGGGAACTGTGTCCCCATGGATCACAATTCCCTTTCCTGTCGCTTGTCGAGTGTCCTGCTGCTTATGCCGCATGAATCCTGCTCGGTGCTTTTTCCAATAAGTATGTTTCGAATTCTACATTCTCTCCGTTGAACTCCACGGTAAGAGCCTTCGTTAAATCAAGGCTCAACACACCTAATATAGACTTTGCGTCGATGGTCACTCTATTGTAATATACGTCTATATCGAAATCACATTTTGTAGCAGCAGCAACAAACTCTTTTGCTTCGGCAACGCCTGGTAACATAATCTTATACTGTTTCATAATCATGACTCCTTCTCAAAATAAACAGTTAAAAAGTTGTTGAAACATTTATATCACTTCTGACGCAATTTGTCAAATTACGTTTCATGAAGAGAAATGTCACCTTTTCTTGTGCATTTTGCTTTGTTTGAAGGATGTCTGTGATTTACCACTATGCACTTTTGCAATCACCAAATACTAATGTCGGGAATGATTCTCATTTATAACTTTGTACGTCATCTATTTTTACAGAAATACCCTATTATTTTCATATAAAACGACCAGAGGGTTCGTGCCTCCCCGCACAACTGTCCGCATCACAGGGACATGCCGGTAAAAAACACGCCTCTACCTGTTTTGATCCAGGATCGCCTTCTTCACCGTTTCGAAGGGGACAGGCGCGTAACCGATCCGCTCCACACAGGCGCAGAAGCTCCTGGCGGATACGTCCTGGTACATGGGATTCCCGTGTACATGACCGAAGATATTGGCATAAGGGCTGTTGATATTCACATACACAGGTTCATGGGACAGAATGTAAAAATCCTCCAGTACGGCAGGCAGAAAATACACCTCATCGAAGCCAAAGTCCAGCCATTCCCTGGTCGTGAACATCCGGTCATGATTACCCGCAATCAGTATCTTTCTCCCGTTCAGGCGGTTCGCAATCTCCTTAATCTCTTCCCTGCTCAGGTAGCAGGCAAAATCCCCAAGATGGTACACGGTGTCCTCCGCTCCGGCCACACGGTTCCAGTTCTCGATCATCTGTTCATTCATTTCTCTTCCATCCTGAAAGGGTCTTCCCTCATATCTGAGGATGGCCCCCGAATCACCAAAATGTGTGTCAGAAATCAGATAGATATCTCCCATAGTTCCTCCCGGCTGTTTTGTGCAAATACGAATTCATTTAGTATATTATATTCCCCAGGGGGATTAACAGCAACCGATTCCGGGCGCTTCATAGTCTCAAAAAGCCCATGGGTGATGTTCCGGCAGACACTCGTCACAGAGCAACTCGCCGTTCACCGTCGCTCCGTTCGACAATCCCCGGATCGGATCAGGCTTCTCCCGGTCCGTGGTCCAGCCATGACACTTCGCGCACTGGCCGCAGTTCATCGTCAGCGGATCCAGATAAATCGTGCTGGTTGACTGCCATTCCGCCTTATGCTGATCATCCAGCACAATCTCCTGCTCCGGCAGTTTGCCCCACGCCAGCTTCCAGAACTTCTCTTTTCCCTTGTGGTCGCTGACCTCTTCTTCATCCACTTCAACCAGATAACTGATCTTGTATAGTATCGCTTTTTTCATATAGGCACCTCATCATAAAGTGGTCTTCATCCCGAACGTATATTCTTTTTAAGATTATAACACATCCGGTATTCAAAGGGAAGCATAAAGAATGCGTATGCCGCTCTTACTCCGTAAAAAAAGAAAAGCCGGAACTCCTTACTGATCAAGGACTTTCCAGCTTTTTCTTATCCGTTCACGCTTTTTACTGAGCAGGGGAAGAGGGGCTCGAACCCCCATTTACGGTTTTGGAGACCGTTGCTCTACCATTGAACTATTCCCCTATGGCTTGTTTCATTCATGTTTCATCTGAACACTATGAGAGTATAGCATACCTGTTTTTAAATTGCAACAGTTTTTTATAAAAAATACAAAAATTCGAAAGTTTATCCAGAAACGGGGGACTGCCGCCGGCAATCCCCCGTGTTAAGGCTGAATCTCAAGGCTTATTTATCCAGCTGAAATCTGGAGACATAGTCCTTCAGCAGCTGTGCCTGACTCGACAATTCCTCGCTGGCCGCTGCACTCTCCTCCGCTGTCGCCGAGTTGGTCTGCACCACGGAGGCAATCTGAGTGATATTCCTGGTAATCTCGGTAATAGAGCGGGACTGTTCCGCCGATGCCTTTGATATCCGGTCGACCGTATCGGTCATCTTCACGGATTCCTGGGCCACGGTTTCCAGCGCCTGGGCCGCCGTATCGGCAATTCCTGCCCCGTGCTTCACGGATCTGACCGACTTTTCGATCAATTCCGCAGTACTCTTCGACGCCTCTGCGCTCTTTCCGGCCAGACTGCGGATCTCCTCCGCCACTACAGCAAAGCCCCTGCCCGCGTCACCGGCCCTTGCAGCTTCCACGGCCGCGTTCAGCGCCAGCAGATTCGTCTGAAACGCGATGTCTTCAATAACCCTGATGATCTCCCCGATTTCGCCGGAATTCTTCCGGATCTCGTCCATGGCCGCAATCAGCTTCTTCATCTGCTGATTCTGTTCCAGGATCTCACCGCCCAGTTCCTTCGACTTATCGCTGGCCGCCTTCGCATTTCCCGCATTATGCTCCACCTGGTTGGAGACCTCATGAATGGCCGCAGCCAGATTCTCGATAGCTCCCGCCTGCTCGGCCGCTCCCTGGGAGAGGGACTGGGCTCCGAAGGAAAGCTGTGTCGCCCCTTCGGATACCTGATCGGCACTCTCGTAAATCCGGCCCAATGTATCATTTAAGGAAGCGGCAATTACCTCCAGCGCCTCCTTGATCTTCCCGAATTCTCCCTCATAGACACCATCTACGCTAAGGCACAGGTTTCCGTCAGAGAGTTCTGCGAGGACCGTCGTCGCATTGGAGATCATGTCCTTAAGAGACTGGATGGTCTCCCTCACACTGGCCGCCATCAGGCCGATCTCATCATCGCTGTCGTTCTTCAGATCCACGCTGAAATCTCCTCTGGAAAAGCCTTCCACCTTGACCGCAATGTCGTAGAGCGGAGAAAGAAGTTTTTTTACCAGCCTGATCACTATGACCATAACCGCGATCAGTATGAGAACCGAGATCACCACCATGACCGCAATCAGCTGATTCCTGGGGGCGTTGATCTCCTCAACCGGTATACTGCCGACTGTAGACCATCCCGTCGCTTCGCTCTTCGCAAAGATGGAGTAATACTTTTTACCTTCATATGTATAAGTCATAGCGCCGGTATACTGGTTCCGGATGCCGTCTATGTATTCCTGGCTCAGGTCATCCACCTCATCCAACGTCCTGTTAATAAGGCTGGCATCGAAGCTGTATACCAGGGACTCATCGCCGGTAACCAGTTCCAGCGTGCCGCCCTTTCCGATTCTGATATCCTGGAGCAGCTGTGAAAAATGGTCCTGGAACACGTCAAATCCAACGTATCCGGTAATACGGCTGTCATCCAGAGAGAGAACCGGAGCCACGACGGAGATGACCATCTTTCCGGTAACCGGATCGAGAAACGGATCCGTCACAACCGGCCCCATTGTCTCCAGAACCTGTTCGTCCCAGTCGATACCGGCCAGATCGGCGGCCCACGCCTCTCCAGTCTGCATCAGATACGTGTCGTTGCCGATTCCGGCCAGCCATACGGCCTGTACTCCGTCGGAAACCATGGTGTCGTAGGCCCGCTCCAGCAGCGTAACCGCCGCCTCTTTCCCCGGCGCCCCGGCAATCTGCTCCGCGGTCGGCGCCTCCTCCAGCAGCCGGCGAAGCTCTTCATTATAACTTAAAATTCCCACGGCACTCTTCTTGCCGTTAAAGAACTCATCTACCGTGTCCACCGCGTTCTTCGTCTGACCCTCGGTTACCTGATAGCTCAGGTTGGTAACCGCCAGCGCAGCGATATAGCAGGAAACAAAAATCAGGACTGCCAGCGCCGGGAACAGGATGCTGATCAGGCGCTTATTAATCTTTCCGGATACGGTCGCCCGTTTTTCCTTTCGCCCCATCTTTTCCGGCGCGTAATTCTTTGCTTTTTCAACATTTTCGATCATTTTGCCCCCTCCTTACTCACCATTATAATACTTAAAGGTATAACGGGCAAACGATTTGTAAAAAAGTTCCGGCAATATGCCAGCTACAGCCCAGATACGCCAGGCGGCGGCCAGGGCGGTTATCCGATTGCATTCCCGGTATACAGCTGGTAGTACCGGCCCCTTTCCCCGATCAGCTCCTCATGGGTTCCCCGCTCGATAATTCTGCCCTGTTCCAGGACCATGATGCAGTCTGAATTGCGCACGGTAGACAGCCTGTGGGCAATCACAAATGTGGTTCTCCCCTTCATGAGCCGGTCCATGCCTTCCTGCACCAGCGTTTCGGTGCGCGTATCGATGGAGGAGGTGGCCTCGTCGAGAATCAGCACAGGCGGGTCTGCAACCGCGGCCCTGGCAATGGAGAGAAGCTGCCGCTGGCCCTGGCTTAAGTTCGCCCCGTCTCCGGTCAGCATGGTATCATAGCCATCCGGAAGACGTTTGATAAAGCCATGGGCATTGGCCAGCTTCGCGGCCGCGATACACTCCTCATCTGTCGCATCAAGGCGTCCGTACCGGATGTTATCGATAACGGTTCCGGTAAACAAATGGGTATCCTGAAGGACCATTCCCATAGACCGCCTTAAATCCGGCTTCTTAATCTTATTGATATTGATGTTGTCATAGCGGATTTTTCCGTCCTGAATGTCGTAGAACCGGTTGATTAAGTTGGTGATGGTGGTTTTTCCGGCTCCCGTGCTTCCGACAAACGCGATCTTCTGTCCCGGCGTAGCGTAAAGCCTGATGCCATGCAGTACGATCTTGTTGTCGTCGTAGCCAAAATCCACATCGTTGAACGTCACATCGCCTTCCAGCTTTGTATAGGTAACGGTCCCGTCCTCCTTGTGGGGGTGCTTCCACGCCCACACGCCGGTTCTCTCCTTTGTTTCCGTGATGTTGCCGTCAGGCGTCATATCCGCGTTGACCAGTTCCACATAACCGTGATCTTCCTCCGGCTCTTCGTCCAGCATTCGGAAAATACGCTCCGCCCCGGCCATGGCCATGACGATGCTGTTCATCTGCTGGCTGATCTGGGTCACAGGCTGCGTAAAGTTCTTATTAAGCGTTAAAAATGAAACCAGCGTTCCCAGCGTCAGCCCCCAATAGCCGCCCAGCGCCATGACCGCGCCGACGACCGCACATAGCACATAGCTGATATTTCCAAGGTTCGCGTTGACAGGCATCATGATGTTCGAAAACTTGTTGGCCAGATTGGCGCTCTCACGCAGCTCCTCATTGATCCTGCGGAACTGCTCCAGGCTCTTCTCCTCATGGCAGAACACCTTGACCACCTTCTGCCCATCCATCATCTCCTCGATGTAACCGTTGACGTTTCCCAGATCTTTCTGCTGCCGGATAAAATAAACCGCCGATTTGCCGCCCAGCTTCGATGTGGCAAACAGCATGAGCCCCGTCATGATAAGCGTCACCGCGGTCAGCGGAATGTCCAGCACGATCATGCTGACCAGCGTTGTCACGATGGTGACGGCTGAATTTACCACCTGCGGAATGCTCTGGCTGATGAGCTGTCTTAAGGTATCCACATCATTGGTATAGACAGACATAATATCGCCGTGTGCATGAGTGTCGAAGTATTTCACAGGCAGTGACTCCATGTGGGTAAACAGCTCCACCCTCAGCTTTTTCATGGTTCCCTGGCTCACATTGACCATAATCCGGTTGTAGGCATAGGCACACACAACGCCCAGCCCGTAGGTGACTGCCAGTGACCCCAGGGCGGCGGCCAGTGATGAAAAATCCGGTGTCTGCGCACTCGTAAGGGGCACAATGTAGTCATCGATCAGGCTCTGCATAAACAGCGTTCCGCGAAGTGTGGCCAGGGCGGCGCCCAGAATACAGACTACTACCATAAAAAACGAAAATTTATAATTTTTCAGCATATAGCCCAGGATCCGCTTTATGACACGGCCCAGCATTTTCGTATCACTCTTTCGGCCCTTCGTCCCTGTTCTCTCTTCTGTCATGCTTTCACACCATCCTTTCCTGTCTCTGCCGCAGACGAGGGCTGGTCAAAGTCGCCGCCGCCCTTCATCTGCGTCTCATAGATTTCACAGTAAATTTCATTTGTCCTCAACAGATTCTCATGGGTGTCAAATCCGCTGATCCGGCCGTCATCCAGCACCAGAATCCGATCCGCGTCCTGCACACTGGAGATTCTCTGGGCGATCACCAGCTTGGTGGTGCCGGGGATCTTCTGCACGAAGGACTCACGGATCTTCGCGTCCGTAGCGGTATCCACCGCGCTGGTGGAATCGTCCAGAATCAGTATCTTCGGCTTCTTCAACAGCGCCCGCGCTATGCAGAGCCTCTGTTTCTGCCCGCCGGAGACGTTATTGCCTCCCTGTTCAATCCAGGTTTCATACTGATCTGGAAATTGTTCGATAAACTCGTCTGCACACGCCTGGCGGCACGCTTCCATGCATTCTTCCCTGGTGGCGTCCTCTCTGCCCCAGCGCAGGTTGTCGAGAATCGTTCCCGAAAACAGGACATTTTTCTGCAGTACGACGGCCACCTGATCTCTTAACACCTCCATGTCGTAGCGTCGGACATCATTTCCGCCGACGCGGACGACGCCTTTGTCCACATCATAGAGACGGCTGATTAAGTTCACCAGACTGGATTTTCCGCTTCCGGTACCGCCGATGATACCGATGGTCTCACCCGGTCTGATCTGTAAGTCGATATCATGAAGCGTCTCTTCCCCGCTTCCGTGCTTATAGGAAAAGCTCACATGGCTGAAGGAAATGCTTCCGTCGGAAATGCTCATAAGGGGATTCTCCGGATTCGTCAAGTCCGCCTTCTCATCTAACACCTGGGCGATACGCCTTCCGCTGGCCGCACTCATTGTCACCATGACGAAGATCATGGACAGCATCATCAGGGACATCAGAACGCTCATAACGTAGCTGAACATGGAGGTCAGCTCTCCTGTCGTCAGTCCGCCCACGACGATGAACTTCGCACCGAACCAGGACAGGGAGATGATACAGCCGTAGACCACCAGCATCATCACCGGGTTGTTGAGAGCCAGAAGGCCCTCCGCCTTCACAAACAGGCGGTATAGATTTTCTGCGGCCCTTGTGAATTTGTTATTTTCGTGTTCTTCCCTCACAAACGCCTTGACCACGCGGATTGCGGATACATTTTCCTGCACGCTGGCGTTTAAGTCGTCGTATTTGCGGAACACTTCGTCAAAGATTTTTGTCGTCCTGGTCATGATCAGCCCCAGCGCAGCAGCCAGAACCGCGATGGCCGCCAGGAAAATCAGGCTCAGTTTTCCATTGATAAAGAAGCACATGGCCATGCTGCATACCAGCATTAACGGCGCCCTCACTGCGATCCTCAGTATCATCTGGTAAGAATTCTGTACATTGGTGACGTCGGTCGTCATTCGGGTGACCAGGCCGGCTGTACTGTACTTGTCGATATTTGAAAATGAAAATCTCTGGATGTTTTCATACATTCCGTCTCTCAAATTACAGGCAAATCCCGACGAGGCCGCTGCCGCATATTTCCCCGCCAGAACACCGGACAGAAGGCTTAAAAATGCCATAATGAGCATCAGCCCTCCGTAGAAATACACCTGGCCGATGTTCCCCTGTTCGATTCCCTTATCTATGATGGAAGCCGTTATAAACGGGATCAACACCTCCAAAAGCACCTCCAGCGCGGTGAACAGCGGTGTCAGCAGCGACTCCCTTTTATACTGTTTCACCTGCTTTAGCAGTGTTTTTATCATAATTATTCCTCCTTTACACAATCTGTTTTTATGTTTGAAATCATTCTGTTCAAGGTGTATGTAAAGAGCTCCAGTTCTTCCGCGGAGAGCCCGCCGCAGAGCCGCTCCATCTGCCGTGTCAGGACGCTCTCGATCGTCTCTCTGGCCCTGTACGCCTTCGCAGTCAGGGTGATCCGTTTCTTCCTGTCGTCACCCGAGACCGCCCTCATCTCGATATAACCGCCCTTTTTCAGTCCCTTGAGCATGGAAGAGATTGCGGCCCTGGAAATCCCGCATTCCGCGTGGATATCCGTAGCATACGTGGCTCGTTCCCCGCAGGAGAACAGATAATTCAGTACCCAGCCCTGTGACGGAGTAATATCCTCACTCTTCATCTCCTCCCTTCCATACTGGTCCAGGGAAATATTTAACTGTTTCAAAAGCCAGATGATATTACTCTCATACATGCCTTTTCTAACTCCTTTCTGATTATTCGGCCCCTAACTGTTTCATGGTTAACAGACCGATTACGAATGATTCTACTCGATTTTCCCTTGTAAGTGAATTCAAAAAATGTTATCATCAATAAAAAACTTTTATTAATCAGAGGAGGTAAATCCATGAATACCTTTCAACTTTCCTGTTTTCTGGCTGTCGCGGAGACGCTGAGCTTCGCCAGAGCCGCAGAACAGTTAAGCATCACCCAGCCGGCCGTCACGCATCAGATCCACTCCCTGGAGACAGAATTGAATGTGAAGCTCTTCGTACGCACCACCCGCACAGTGAACTTAACACAGGAAGGCACGCTCTTTTTAAACGACGCCAAGAACATACTCGCCCTGACTATCCGGGCCACAAAACGGTTCGAGAATCCCCCGGAACAGGAAATACAGATGTTCTCCATCGGCTGCCACAGCTACTCCCACATGTTCCTTCTGGCCGATGTTCTCCGCCTGCTGGCCGCCTCCTGTCCAGCAGTGCATCCGGAGCTTCGCATCGTGCCGTTCCGGCAGCTCTACCGTCTTCTGGAGGAGGAAGAGGTGGATACGGTCATCGGATTTCAGGAGCCTGACTCCAGAAAAGTACCCGGATTTTACAAAGAGCTGCGGAAGGTCACCATCTCCTGTGTCTGCTCCCGGGACAATCCTCTGTCTTCCCTGGAAACCGTGACGGTGGCTGATTTAGAGAAGGAAAAACTGGTCTTAAACGATCCGGTCAAGACGCCGGCTGCTGTCGCCCATTTCCAGGGACAGCTGATGGGCGGCCGTTCTCCTTCCGACTTCTACTTTTGCGAATCCTGTGAAGCGGAGACGGTCCTGGTAAAGGCCGGCTACGGCATCTCTGTACTCCCGGATCTGCTGATTCCCCCGGACCCCAATCTCATCCGGATTCCCGTAGCCGGGCTGGAGCCGCTCTCCTTCGGGGCGTATTATAAGACGCTTCAGGGAAACGAGATACTAAAGAGCTTTATCCGCATCATGAAGGAGCACTTTCCATCTGCCACGTGGTAGTAATGAGACCAAAAAAGCAGTATGGAGGAATCGAATACAGCTTCCATCGATTCCTCCATACTGCTTTATTCTATTGATGCCGGACCGGCCATATTTTCCCGGAATTTGTCCCTCTGTCCCTCATAAAAGTGCTGATAAATCTGATTTTTCATAGCGGTTGTGTCCCTGAATCCCTTTTTTATAATTCCAGCACCGAATCGCCTCATCCAGGGAGCGTCCTTCATTGTCCGCAAAGAAATCCCGGATATACGTGTTGTACTCGAACTGCCGGTCAATCGTTGTCTTTCCTTTTTTCTTCTCCTCCAGGATCTGGCCGTAAGCGTCTATGGCCTCTCTGTAGGTTTTACCGGTGTTGCTTTTCAGCCATTTCTGAAAGGCCACGTTAAAGGAAAATCCACTGCCGATGGCTTCCCGGAAAAAGGCCCTGTGCTTTTCACTGCACACGAAATCAGGTTCGATCTTCTTATCCTCGCTGATCGCTCCCACGTCCGGCCTGCTCTTTGTCTTTGCAGATACCGGGAGCACATCTCCCGTATCGAGGAAACAGGCGATTCTCTCCGTAATCTCGATCTTGCCGCCGGAGACAGGCAGCCCGTTTTCCCGGCAGAATGCCGTCAGCTCTTCCTTCAGATAATAGTAGCTTCTAAAGGTCTTCCCATCCAGGGTTCTGTCCAGCCTGGGCCGCTCACTCATATACCTGCTCCTCCCGCTTCCTCATGGGCAAATTCCAGCTTTTCCACCTGGTATGCTCTGCCTTCGATGGTCATTACCGCCATGGTGATTGGCTGGTGAAACCGTCTCGGACCACAGCTTCCCGGATTCAGCCAGAGCGTGCCGTCGATGTCCCGTTCGTCGTAGCGGTGGGAATGGCCATACACAACCACATCGGCGCCGGATACGCCTTCGTGGGAAGCCCCCTTTTTATTGTGGACCATGTAAAATGACACGCCCTCCAGAGAGAAGCTCAATTCCTCCGGCATTCCCTCCGCCCACTCCTTATCGTTATTGCCGCGCACAACATAGAGAGGCGCAAAGGCTTCCAGTTCTTTTATAATATCTTCTCTGTTTATATCGCCGCCATGTAAAATTACATCGCACGTCTTTAATACGTCTTTTACCTGAAGCCGCAAGAGGCCATGGGTATCTGACAGAATTCCGACTCTCATACCAGCTTTCCTTTCTTTCATTACTATGGTGATGGCTGATGCACTGCCATTACAGGCTTTGCCGCAATGGCAGTCCCCACTCTATTTATCACTCTTACAGCAGTGAAATCGCCTCCCGTATATTTTCCACTCCGACCATGCGGATTCCCTCCATCTTCCTCATCTTGTCCAGTGAGGTCTTCGGGAGTATACACGTCTCGAATCCCAGCTTCTTCGCCTCATTCACCCGCTGTTCCGCCATGGGGACAGCGCGCACCTCGCCGGCCAGGCCGACTTCACCGAAGATAATCGTTCTCGGGTTCACAGGCTTGTCCTTTAAGCTGGAGATCACGGCCATGACGATGGCCAGATCCAGGGCCGGCTCATTCATCCGCAGGCCGCCCGCAATATTCACGTAGGCGTCATATCGGGAAAGCTCATAGTGGCACCGCTTCTCCAGCACCGCCATCAGTACGTTTACCCGGTTATAGTCTGTGCCCGCAGCCGTTCTCCTGGGCATACCGAACAGAGTAGGCGTTATAAGCGCCTGCACCTCTAAAAGCACCGGCCTCGTCCCCTCTAAGGAACAGGCCACCACAGCGCCTGATGCGTCCTCCGGCCGGCCGCTCAGCATGTATTCCGACGGGTTCTTCACCTCTTCCAGCCCGCTTTCCCTCATTTCAAAGACGCCGATCTCGTTGGTGGAGCCGAAACGATTCTTCACACCGCGGATAATCCGGTAGGAGGCGCTTCTGTCCCCTTCGAAATAAAGCACCGTGTCCACCATGTGTTCCAATACTCTCGGGCCGGCCACCACGCCTTCCTTCGTCACATGACCTACAATGAAAATAGCGATACCCACTCCCTTTGCGATCTGGAGCAGGAGATTCGTGGATTCCCGCACCTGCCCCACGCTGCCGGGAGCCGAAGTCACCTCTTCCCGAAACATGGTCTGAATGGAGTCAATAATCACCACATCCGGCTTCTCCCCGGAGATGGCGCCCTCGATCGTATCGAGATTCGTCTCACAGAGAAATTTCAGTTCCCCTGTCACAGTTCCGATCCGGTTGGCCCTCAGCTTGATCTGCTTTAACGATTCCTCGCCCGAAATATAGAGCACCTTCTGTCCCGACGCGGCCAGATTCCTGCACACCTGCAGGAGCAGAGTAGACTTGCCGATTCCCGGGTCTCCGCCCACCAGAACGAGGGAGCCCCTCACCACGCCGCCGCCCAGCACCCGGTCCAGTTCCTCGTATCCGGTCTGCATGCGGTCCTGTTCATCCAGCGATATCTCCGACAGATAGGAAGGCCTGATCTTTGACATGCCGCCTTCCCCTGCGCCGCCCGGGCCGTTCCCATAGGAAGCTCCAAGACCTCTCTTCGCCGCCGGTTCCTTCTTTGCCGTCAGCTCTTCCACAAAGGTGTTCCACTGCCTGCATCCGGGACACTGTCCCAGCCATTTCGGCGATTCATATCCGCATTCTTTGCAGAAAAATGATGTCGCTTTCGCTTTTGCCATGCTGCTCCTTTCCTACTAAAAAAAGAGGCTGGTAAACCGCCAGCCTCTTTCTGCCATTCTGATTTTATCTTCTTACGACTTTAACAGACACAGGTTCTTCCTCGTTCAGTTCCACACTGACAGACAGCTTACCGCTCATGTTGGTCATCATGCTTCCCACTGCCGCGTCGTCCACAAATACCTCATATTCGGTATCATCCTCCAGCTGAATGGTCAGCTGCGCGTCCTTGTCTCCTTCGACGGAAAACTCCACGCCGTTGTTCGAAACGGTAAAATGTTCCACAGCGGTTCCCGGCACAGACTCATAGACGAACATGCCGTTGCGCTCCAGTTTCGTAATCTCATAATACGTCTTTACTTTATATAAATCACCATCGTGCTCAAAATCCTGTAATTTTGACTTTGTGCTTAACTTGTAATTACCAAAACTGATTGTTCCATCCTGTTCTGTGCGGATTAATTCTTCAATTACCGGCATCTGTACGCCCTCCTAGTATTCTTGTTTACTTATCCTTTTTGCGAAGCGCTCTTTTATGATTTCGCTTGTCATCATTATACACGAAATCAAATCAAATGGCTAGTTCTTTATGAGCTCGGGAACAGAAAATTTTAACTCCGCTTCTCCCTGGCTCACCAGAACTTCGTCCCCTTCTTTCACCGCTCCATCCAGAATTTCCTCTGCCAGCCTATCCTCAAGACTGCTCTGAATGGTACGTCTTAACGGCCTTGCGCCGTATTTTTCATCATATCCCTTGTTAATCAGGAACTCTTTTGCAGCTTCATCCACGGAGAGTGTGATGTTCATCTGTTCCTTCGTCCGCTTCATGATTTCCTTCAGCATAATGGTGACAATGTCCTTCATATGGCCCTTGTTAAGCGGATGGAAGACAATGATCTCATCGATACGGTTGATAAACTCCGGCTTGAATAAATGCTTTACTTCCTCCATCACGCGGTCCTTCATCACCTTGTAATCCGCCTTCTCATCGGCGACCGCTCCGAAGCCCAGACGTTTCGGGGAAATGATGCTCTCCGCGCCCGCATTCGACGTCATGATAATAACCGTGTTCTTAAAATCGATCTTACGTCCCTGCGCGTCCGTGATATGGCCGTCGTCGAGAACCTGCAGGAGAATGTTGAATACATCCGGATGCGCCTTTTCAATCTCATCGAAAAGAATGACGGAATACGGATTTCTCCGCACCTTTTCGCTGAGCTGGCCGCCCTCGTCGTAGCCCACATAGCCTGGCGGGGAACCGATCATCTTGGAGACGCTGTGCTTCTCCATATACTCCGACATATCGACGCGGATCAGTGCGTTCTCGGTACCGAACATGGCCTCCGCCAGTGCCTTGGACAGCTCTGTCTTTCCGACACCGGTAGGCCCTAAGAACAGGAACGAGCCGATGGGACGTTTCGGGTCCTTCAGCCCTACCCTGCCGCGGCGGATCGCCTTTGCAACGGCTGTAACCGCCTCCTCCTGGCCGATCACACGCTCGTGGAGAATGGATTCCAGGTTTTTCAGTCTCTGGCTCTCCCCTTCCTCCAGCTTTCTTACGGGAATCTTGGTCCAGCTGGAGACGACATCGGCGATCTCTTCCTCATCGACCACCTGCTTCCTGGTGTCTTTATCCTTCTGCCATTTCTCACGAATTTTATCGATCTTCTCTTTCTTCTTTTCCTGTTTCTTCTTAATGGTGCCCGCCTTCTCATACGCTTCGTCCCGGATAGCGGCTTCCTTCTGATCCTCCAGCTTCTCGATCTCTTTCTCCAGCTCCTTGATCTCGGGCGGCTCCACAAACGCGGTCAGGCGTACCTTGGAAGCTGCCTCATCGATTACGTCGATGGCCTTATCCGGCAGGAACCGGTCGTTGATATACCTGGCGGAAAGCTTCACCGCGGCCGTAAGCGCCGCATCGGTGATCGTCACATGGTGGTGCGCCTCATAGCGGCCTCTTAAGCCCTTTAAGATGGCTATGGCCTCCTCCTCCGACGGTTCCTCCACGGTAACCGGCTGGAAACGGCGTTCCAGGGCGGAATCCTTTTCAATATACTTGCGGTACTCCTCGATGGTGGTGGCGCCTATAAGCTGAAGCTCGCCTCTGGCCAGGGATGGCTTTAAGATATTGGAGGCGTCAATGGCGCCCTCCGCGCCTCCCGCGCCAATGATCGTGTGGATCTCATCGATGAACAGAAGGACTTCTCCGTCCTCCATCACCTCCGCGATCACCTTCTTGATTCGCTCCTCGAACTCACCGCGGTATTTGGATCCGGCCACCATACCGGATAAGTCCAGCGTCAGAACGCGTTTCTCCGCAATGGTTTCCGGCACATTTCCCTCGATTATCATCTGGGCGAGACCTTCCACCACCGCCGTCTTACCGACTCCCGGCTCACCGATCAGACACGGGTTGTTCTTCGTCCTTCGGCTTAAGATCTGAATCAGACGCTTGATCTCCGTCTCGCGCCCGATCACCGGATCCAGCTTTCCCTCCCTGGCAAGCTCCGTCAGATCACGGCTGTAGCTGTCCAGTGTGGGCGTACTGCCCTTTGTCCTGGCTCCCTTTAACAGTTCCTCCTTGTTGGCCGGAGCGTCCTCACCCATGGCCGCCAGAACGTCAATATAGAGCTTCTGGATGCTGATTCCGATGGTGTTGAGCAGCCTGGAAGCCACGCAGTCGTTGTCCCGGATAATGGAAATCAGCAGATGCTCGGTTCCGATCAGTCTGGCCTTAAAACGCACCGCCTCTTTGTAGCTGTTCTCCAGCACTCTTCTGGCGCTGGGTGTATAACCGCTCTCCTCCATACGGACTGTCTGGTCCGGAGAGATGAGCTGGCTCACAAGGCTGATCACCTTCTCTTTCTTAACACCGTTCTCGGAAAGCACCCTGGCGGCCACACCGCCGCCTTCCTCCAATAGTCCAATCAGCAGATGCTCGGTTCCCACATAGCTGTGGCCCAGCTCCTCCGCCGCCTGGACGGCCAGATTAATTGATTCTCTGGCCTTTGCTGTAAATCTGTCTATCATGTCAGTCTGTCCTCCTTGTTATGAGCACTCCGTTCAGCTCGTATGCTTTGTTATTTCACGGAATAAGCCGTCTTTACTTTAAATCCGGCAATTCTCCACGGATAAATTCCGCCCTCGCAATATCCAGTTCTTCCTTGCTTAACGGCCTGTCGGATATCTTCTGTAAATTCGCCGGCTGCAGGCCGAGCATGAGACGGTAGATGGAGCACGGCTCCTTCATCGCAAGCAGTCCGTCCGCCGCTCCGGCCATGACCTGAGACAAAAATATCATACCGTCTCTGGCCGTAAGCCTCCTGGCATATTTTAACACACCGTAAGATTTATATACCTCGTCCTCCCGTTCCAGCCGCCGCCGCTGGAGGGACATCTTCCTGACTGTCATCTCCTGGTTGGTCAGCTGGATGGCTGCCTTCGTCACCACATCGGCGATCTCCTTTTCACTCTGTCCCAGCGTCTTCTGGTTCGATATCTCATAGAGGGAGCCAAAATTCTCCTCCCCTTCGCCGTATACGCCGCGGACTGCCGTCCCAAACCGGCTCATATCGGCTATCAAAGCCGGAAACTTCCGCCCCGAGGACAGCATTGGCAGATGCACCACCACCGAGGCTCTCATCCCGGTTCCCACATTCGTCGGAAAAGGTCAGGTAGCCGTACCGGTCGTCAAACGCATACGGAAACCGTTCGTTGATGTAATCATCCAGGACATCGGCCCGCTCCCATAATTCCTCCAGATGAAGCCCGGAAGAGAGAAGCTGTAGCCGGATATGATCGTCGCCGTTCAGCAGGATGCTGGTATCCTCGTCCTCAGATAGTATGATACCTGCCGGGGCTTTCTTCTCCACCGCGGCACGGTTTATGATTCTCCGCTCCCGCAGCGCCGCCCGGTCCAGTTCCTCCAGATCCTCCAGCATGGCGTATTCGTATTTCCTGCCTTCCACCTCCGAGAGATCCTTCAGCCCGAATTCCAGCCTGCGGACCATCTCCTCGCTCTCCTGTGTCCCCAGCATAGCAGGGAACTTATACTCTTCCCAGTTTCGCACCAGACGAATGCGGCTGCTGATGACACCCGGCCGTTTTTCGTCCGTCTTTTCAAACCATCTAAGCATTCGTCTCATGTCCTTTCTTTAATTCCCTGATCTTGTCACGGCATACCGCCGCGGTCTCATAGTCTTCAAACTGCAGCGCTTCTTTTAACTTCGCATCCAGCTCCATGATCTCCTCTTCATGTTCATAAACGGCATCTTCCGCCGTCTCGTCCCCGCTGCCTTTTAAATCCGGCGTTTTATAGGAAATCTTCTGATATTTCGGCCGCTTCCCCGTATGTGCGGTGCTCCCCTGCAGCTGCTTTAAGCTCTCTTCCATCAGGGGGCCGAACACACTGTAGCAGTCGGCACATCCGAACTGGCTGTTCTTGATAAATTCATCGTAGCTGGTCTTGCAGGTCGGACAGACCACCTGGTGCAGCTTATCCGGCACCCGGCTGGTATCCTCGATTCCCAGGAGTCCCGACAGCAGCTTGCCCAGCGGAAATTCTCCATCAAAAATAGCGGAATACGGTCCAAAATCCATCTCTTTTGCACATTGGGCACAGAAATGGTGTTCCTTTTTCACGCCATTTATTACCTCTGTATACTGGATATTCGCTTCGCGAATCCCGCATCTCTCACATAACATAAGTAACCTCCATTCTTCCGGCTATTCCTTGCTGTCTGCTCCCTGCCTGGGGCTGCCGCCGTCTGGTCCGGCTCTGCCGGTTGCCTCCCGGCTCCCTGTGACTTTGCAGGGTATTAGCAGTTCTTAACGCGCAGAATTTTTCGTTCAGTGGAAATGCCCATCTGTCTGAGCGCAGCGAGTTTGGGCATTTTCACTGGTTTTTAGAAAAATTCTGCACGTTTAGAAGTGCTTATGCCCGAAACCGGAGCTGGGAGCCGGGAGGCAACCGGCAGAGCCGGACCAGACGGCGGCAGCCCCAGGCAGGGAGCAGACAGCAGCAGCTATTCCTCCTTCTGACCTCTGGAAAACAGCATGAAAAGCTCATCCACTAGCTGGTGCACCTCGTCACAGGTAACATTCTTGCAGATTCCGCGAGCCAACACGACGCTTAAATCTCTCCTCATCTCATCGAGGACGCGCATCTTATCCACATCCAGGGCCACGACCGCCCCCTTGCGGCGGTCCAGCTTAACAAAGCCCTCCTGCTTTAAGACAGAGTACGCCTTATTCACCGTGTGCATATTAATTCCTATATTGTCAGCCATCTGGCGCACGGAGGGCAGGGGATCCCCTTCCTTTATCGTCTCCGTGGCAATTCCAATAATGATCTGATTCCGAAGCTGGATATAAATTGCCTCATCACTGTTAAAATCGATTTGCAATATCATATACTCACCATCTTTCGTTATATCTGTTATACACATAATAGCACACAAGACTTGTTTTTTCAATATGTAATATATTTACATCGGACATTCCTTAAAAAGAACCGAAAGAACAACAACAGGACTGCTTCTTTTTCCAGAAGCAGTCCTGCCCGTCATTTGTTATCTTGCTTAGTCGTCAAGATCCATGAATTCAAAATCATCTTCGTCTTCCATCTCCGGATACCGCACTGCCGGATCCGGTCTGGACGGCTGCGGTCTGCCCGCATGGGAAGCGTTTGGCTGCGGTCTTACTGCCTGTCCCGGGTTAGCCTGTAGTCCGCCTGTCTTGGACGCATTCTGCTGCGGTCTGCCTTTCTCTCCTGCATTCTGCTGCGGCCTGTCTGTCTGTCCTGCATTCGCCTGCGGCCTTCCTGCCTGCCCCGCATTCGCCTGCGGCGCTCTTCCTGCCTGCGCTGCATTCGCCTGCGGCCTGCCTGTCTGTCCTGCATTCGCCTGCGGCCTTCCTGCCTGCCCCGCATTCTGCGGCGCTCTTCCCGCCTGTGCAGCGTTTGCCTGCGGTCTGCCTGCATGGCTCTCCTGCTGTGGTCTAACAGCCTGTCCTGGTTTCTGCGGTACACGCGGTGCTGCATTCGGCTGTGGCCGGCCCGGTGTCTGTTCTCTTGCGGTTCTCTGCGGTCCGGCTGTGTCCCGCTCTATTTCTTCCGCCAGATGGGCCGACAGCTTCTTCTCCATATCATCGAGGCTGTCTTCCATCTCGAAATCATCATCTTCCGGTTCTTCCTGTGCCTTCAGAGGGACTTCCCCGTCTCCTTCAAACTCATCACGGCTGTAGCGGCGCACACGGCCTGCCTGGCTCTCCGGTTCTGTGAAAAAGCCTTCCGGCTCCTCATCTCTGCCGCGCCGTTCTTCCCGGAAACCTCCGTCAGAACCATTGCCGCCCCGTTTTAAAAGGACGATAATCACGATCAGAAGGATAAATGCCAGCACACCCACACCAATTAAGATATACCGCTGCAGGTTATAATCACGGACGAGGCTGTTGTAATCCTCTTTCATCTTGTTATAAGAATCCATGGAAACGCCGGAAGCGTAATACCGCTGGATCGTCTTTTCCGTTAAATCATACCGGTAGAAGTTCTTCTCTCCGTTCCAGTTCATTGCATAGAACAGACAGTACTGCGGATCGCCTTCAGACTTCGGTACCCAGCCGGTTACACGTATTCCGTCGATATCGATCTGTCGTTCCTCGAAGCCTTCCGGAACCGTTATACCCGCATCAAGCGGCACGATAACAATCGCCTTGGAGCTTGTCTCCACAGAGACGAACTGTGACCAGGAATCTGCTTCTGCGTTATAGATGTAGAAGCCGCCATTTCCGCCTGCATCCTGGAGATACAGGAGAGTCAGATCTTTTTCGAGACCCTTTCCGGCCATAACTTCCGTTCCCTTATAATCATAGGTGCTCGCTTCAAAGCCTTCCGGCAGTGCTGACTCGTCAAAGGAAGCCGCCACCTTATATTCCGTACCGTTCACCGTCACAGCGGCATCACCAAATTCTGCGGATACGTCCGCTCCGTTGCTTCCGCCCGGTGTCGTCTCACCGCCTTCCGCCTTCGTCACTACAATTGTGTAGTTCTTAACGGTCTGGCCATCCTCTGCCGTAACGTTGACCACGACCTGATTCTCTCCGGCCTTTAAGCCCTTATCACCCTGAAGCTTCACACTGGCGCCTGCATTAGCCGCCACTGCGTTCACGACTAAATCTGCGGTGCTGCCATCCACGGAAGCCGTGTAGCTATCCACCTCCGGTGAAAATTCCGGAGTCAGCTCGCCTGGCGATATCTTCAGAGACTTGAGCGCGGCATCCTTGGAGGTAGCCGGGAAGTCACCTTGACAGTGGAACCCTGCTTATCCACCGTTACGATCTGGGAATCCGCATCGTAAATCTCCTGGGACGTCACGGAAATCTGTGTGTTTCCCGCCTTCAGAGCCTTAAACTTCAAAGTAAAGCTAAAGGATTTCTGATCGGCAGCGTCCGTGGTGTCCTGAAGCTTCAACGCTCCGGCTCCCCCGTTCGCGCCGTTGCCGCTTATAAATTCCAGTGCGGCCGAATCGTAGGCCAGCATGACATCCGCCTTGCCCAGCGCGGAATCGCTGGTAATCTTCATCGTTACCGTCACTTCGTTGCCCACCATGACCGATGGGTCGGAAAATGCAATTCTTGTATTGGCAGCCCAGGAGACCATCTGTCCGAATGGTCCCATAACTGCCAGCATGCAGACCAGCATAAAGCCGGCCATCAGTCGTTTCAGTTTTATTTTCATAGAAATCTCCTTACTTACGTTTAGTTAGAACCATCCGGAGCGATTGAGATATTGCTTCCGCCTGGCGTTCCCGCACTGCCGCCGGAAGACGGATCCGATACGCCCGGTCCGCTGCTTACGCCAGGGCCTACTTCTCCGCCGCCCGGGCCTGCCGATGAACCGCTGCTTCCGCCGGTGCTTCCTCCAACAGAGGAGGAATACGTCGGTCCGTTATCCTGACGAACCACATGAACCACGTACTCTCTGACACTGCCGTTCTGAGCCGTTACGGCGATCCGTACATCGTTGGCGCCGCTCTGCAGCTGGATTGTTCCGGAACCGTTTACGGTTGCCCTTCCATCGATGGCACTGGCATTGACCGTAATACTAGAAACGGAAGGATCGACAATTAAGTTGTACTCCAGAGTATCTCTGTTGTAGGTTGGCGTCATAACAAATCCATCCACGCTTAAATTCGACAGCTTGTTATTCGGATTGCCGTCTGTAGTCGGCTGGCTGCACGCGTTATCCGGCATGTTGTTATAGACCGGTATCTTAAACTCCAGCGCAGTCTGCTTCATCTCGTCGTTATATGCCTTCGCATAGACCGCCCCCTCCGAAGCCGCCCCCTGTATATTCGTCATATACTGGTGCTTATAGAGATTATTCCCCTGTACGTTGAATTTCTTCAGATAAAATGTATCCTGTCCAACTTTTACGTAATTATTACCATAATAAAGAGCTCCGCCCAAAATTGATTTTTCAGGGGAATTCCATGGTCTCTCATAGCTGCCTGACTGAGACGCCCACCAGAGCCCTCTCTGTACGGCAGACATACTGCCTGACTGATATGCCTCTATATTAAAAAAATTATAATAGCCTTCGTAGCCTGCTTCTGTTCCGGTAATGCTGCCGCCGGTTCCGCTTGAACTCTGTTCCTGGATAATCATAGCTGCCAAAACGTAGGGATTGACTCCCGACTGGGTTCCGGCGTTCATAATAATATCCACATAGTTGGTGCTGCCGCTCGGTGTCACAGACCCGCTGCTGCTGTTATCTGCCGAAGGACCGGTCAGACTGACGCCCGGGCCGTATTCCATGAGCACGCGCGGCGTGTTCGGTGTGATGGAAGCGTGAGGCGATTCCTGGCTGACTCCCGGCGTGCTGCCCTTGCTGGGAGCGGCGCTCTCGACCGTACCGGAGCCGCTGGAACCAGAAGAAGATCCTCCTGAACCCGAAGACCCTCCGGTACTTGGAAGATTAACCCCCGGCCCTCCGCCGGAAACACCGGGACCATACGAGGAAGAATCACCGCCGCCCGAACTGCCGCTGCCGCCCGGACTGCTGCTGCCACCCGGAGACGAGCTCCCGCCGCCTGCCACGGTACCGGCCAGAAAGGATCCCTTTACCATGGTCTGAAGTCCTTCCACCGTGTGGCTGTTGCTGTCGTATGTATGGGTAAGGAACTGAAAAACATTCGTCTCATCCAGAAAATTTCTCGGATCCATGTAATACTTTACAATATCCTCGGAGGCCGCCACCCAGGAGCTTCCGTCGAAGCCGGGCCATGTACTGCTGTCCCAGTTAAATGCGCCATCCGCGATAGATTTCCAGGAAGACATGCTGTTTGTGTGAACCAGGTTGCGTCCTACCTGACTCTCCTCTTTAACAGCCGTGTTCCAGTCCAGGTTCGTATGCTGAGCCCGGAATACCCACTTCGGGTACTGCGCATGAAGCTCACGCAGCCTCACCTTATAGCTCTCCGGGAATCTCTCCGAGTTTAAATACGCCTCAAAATCGGCGTCACTCGTGTAGGAAACCGGGAATTTTAAATAACTCTTTGAAACGTATCCGGTCGTCTCAGTTCCTCCTGAGCCCTTAACCCGGATCTGATACCATAACGCGCCGTCTGAGGCCGTCTTCTCATCTATAACCGTTACTGCCGCCCCGCTGGTCAGCTTCGTAACGATAGAATAGGTCGTACCAGGACCGCTCCTCACATTCAGCGAAGAAGCGTTAACCGTCGCCGACCTCTCCATGTATGCCATACTCTCTATGTGCGGTGAAACGTATCCCACAAGGGAATCAATCACCAGGACACTGGCCAGTAAAGCCGCCATCTTACGAGCTTTTTTATATCTCCTCATCTGTCTCTCCCAACATGTCCTCAGTATTTTTCCAATTATACTAATTTATGTAAATTTAGCATTCAATTTATTATAATGACAAATACTGCCATGTGTCAACCTCAACACGAAAAGTTCACACAATTGGCAGTATTTGTAAGAAAATCTTCAAACTCTTGGGGAGACGCTATTCCGTCTTATTCCAGCGGCAGGCGCTCCTCGGGAGTTTGACAGTTCACTTTTATAAAAACACCTTCACCCCCTTATAAACTCTACGTTTTCTTTGTCAAATAATTTGTTTTACTATATAGTATTTTCAAAATAAGTTGACATTTCTTTAATCTGGAAATATTATTTTTATAAGACCTCAATCATTGTTACATAATCATCTCAAATCCCTGTATTTTCAACGTTTTTCAAAAATCTATTGGTCATGAAAAAAATACTATAGAGTAAAACTTAGACGCAAACTGCCGTAAAGCCAATAAACACTGGGCTCACAGCAGTTTTTTATTTCTTCAACTGTCAAAGACGGGATTATAATGACAAATACTGCCATGTGTCAACCTCAACACGAAAAGTTCACACAATTGGCAGTATTTGTAAGAAAATCTTCAAACTCTTGGGGAGACGCTATTCCGTCTTATTCCAGCGGCAGGCGCTCCTGCTCGACCGCCTGTACGACCCATCTCCTGGTATATCCGTTTCCCGTGCACGTGGAGAGCATCATCGTATGGCTAGCCGGATCGGGAACAATTCCTGTAGCATAAAGTGATTTTTCGACTGCATCGGAGATAAATGCCTCTTTTTCGCTTTCACCGCTGAATTTCACGGAATACTTTTCTGCTTCGGCCTCCTCTTCATAGCAGGCATAGACGGCATAACGGATCCGCAGGCCCGGCACGTAGTAATCAACGAACGGCCGGCTTTCCCGGTACTCGGAATCCCTGTATTTTCTCAGACCGCCAAACATCGAGCCGCTGTGCATGTTATGGCCATAGAGAATCGTATTATCGTCAGAAAGACCGGCCTCATTTCTGTAATCCATAAACACAGCGCCCGATCCGCTTTTCTGCCTGCCGACTCCGTGGCTCAGATAAAAGGCATTGTCCTGCGCCTGGACCACCGGATAACTGATCGATGTCCCTGGAATATCAAGCCATCCGGTTATATCAGGATTTGTCTGCCGCAGGCTGTCAAAATCAATCACCAGAATCCGCTCCAAATCCACGGATTCTGTATTCTTACTATTTGTATTTTTACTATTTGTACTTTTATTATCCGCACTCTTATTATAAGAAGTGCCGGGCAGCACTTTTACCGTCTGCCCGGCTATTTTTGCGTATTCCGCTTCTGCTTTCCGGTATTCATACAGTGTTTTCACAAGGAATCCGGACGAAATCAGGAACACGGCCAATATCACTGGAAATAAAATCTGATATACTCTTCTTTTCATATCGGTTTAATCTTCTTTTTTCCTTCGAAGCCTTTCGGCCAGGTACAGTAAGGCGATACCGCTTCCGATGACTGTCGCAATCATTGGGATTAAGGGTGTGGTATCTCCGGTCTTTGGAATCAGGGCAAGGGGCACCGGACTGTCTTCAATTACCGTTAAGTCGCCTGCCGGAACCGGGCTGTCGGGAATGGTAACGACTGTATTATGATCAGGCTTACCCGGATTGTCTGAGCCGCCTCCATCAGGAGCTTTCACCTCGGTCACCATGAATTTCCAGTCAACCTTCGTCAGAACTCCTGCATACTTCTCACTTCTTCCGTCTCCCAGCTTAAGCGTCGGATCGAGCGATAACTCAACCTCGATGACCCCTTTATCCCCGGAGGCATAGGTTCCAAGCGGAACCGCCCGGTTCAGTCCTTCCTTCGTAATGAGAGACGCTCCAGTGGCCTTTCCATCGTAAATCAGTGTCCCCTGATAGTATACTTTCATGGTAATTAAGTCCAGAAGCTGGGCTTTGACCGTATCCTGTTCTCTCGGGACCACCTGTGCATAGAGTCTGTACTTCTTTTTCGAGGCATTTTCTATGGACAGCTTATCCTTATAGATTCCGCCCGGAACCATGTCGGTAAAACTCATGAACCAGTTGCCCGTCTCGGCTCCTTCCTCATTTCTGTATGGAACGTATACCATCCTGCCGTTCGACTCCTCAAATTTCAGGGTCTTTACCTCGGCGGATTCAAAAATCCCACTTTCCGCCACCTGGCCGGCCAGATAGGCAAGCGTCTCATCCCCTGTTCCAAAGATTTCCTCCACAGCCGCCTTCGTCGCCTGCACGGTGGAGCCTTTGATGTCCATGGTGTATTTGGCAGAGTCATATCCGAACTCGGCGTTGACGCTGTCTATGGTAACCTTCTTTGTGGAACCGTCCTCCATTTTGATAAAACGGATTTCTTTTCCGTTAATCGTCCTTCCCAGTTTCCGGTTCAGTGTCACGCTTTCCAGAAATTCCGGCGTAGAACTGCCTGGTTCGATGATTCCCATGTAATAAAGTGTGTACTGGCCCTTTGCGTCCGGCACTTCATTCAACAGAAGCCATTTTCCTCTGGCCGCGTCCATGGTACTGACCGCCGAAAGCCCCAGGCTGAGCGAGCTGTCCGCCGTCTTTCCGGAGTCCAGGAGTACCACCGCATTTTTATTGAAATTAGGGATAGAGGCATACTCCTCACCTTCATCCGTCTGAAAGGTCAGAGGAAACGCTTCGCCTTTGAAAGGTGCCACCGGCTCCTGCACAACATCGCCGGAAGCGTTTAACCGTGTGGCATAGACATCCTCCCTGCGAATCCAGCTCTGTGTAATAACAGCCTTAGCCATCACCGGAACGGTCCCCTTATTGCTGATCCGGACCCGTTTTTCCTGTTCCGTACCCGGGGACCAGTCCGTTGGAGGAGTGAACTTTTCGTCAAGAGAGGTCTCATAGGTTCCAGGCATGAACTCATTGCCTGCCGTTATCTCCTGAGTCCATGCCGCCCACATCCCACCGATCAGCATCAGTGATGCCAACGCCGCCAGCCCTAATATTTTGTGTCCGCCTTTCCTCATATCTCTCTATCTCCTGTCTGCTGCTTTAAAATCAGAGGCCTGATAACAGGGACCTCCACCGCTCACCGGATTATGGCTGTACGGTTTCATTCGTCTCTGCCGGCAATGCTTCCGCCATCAGATGATTTCCATTTACAGCAAGGAATTCATCAATCTGATCCTTGTTTATATTTTTAGCGCCGAAAATATCTTCAATCGCACTCTTTGTCGCCTGAACGGTGGTTGCATTGATTGTCATGGTATACTTCGCACTGTCATAACCAAAGGCTGCATTCTTTGTAGTCTCTGTCCTGGTTACCGTATTTCCGTTTTCATCGACAGAGGTGGTTGTCTTTTTCGCGGTGATGGTCGTATTGATGGCCTTATTCAAAGTAGCGCCCTCTAACAGCAAGGGGGTTGCATCTTTGCCGTCGGTTCCCTCTGCTTCAACAATTCCGTTGTAGATAAACTGTACGTCAGAAAAGCCTTTTCCGTCGGAGTTTGTTTCTTTTCCGTCTGTATCCTTCGTATTCATTGCGTTTACCATCACCCATTTTCCAGCTGCTGCTGTATCGTCAAGACCGCTTACCGTTGCTGTAATGCCCATACCTGCTGCCGCATCCTTTACGGATTCAAGCGCCACCACTTCGCTGCCCCAGCTTACAATCGAAGCGTATTCCATCGCATCACCGTTCTGGAACATCAGGTCAAAATATTCTCCTGCCTTTGGAGGAATCGGCTCGCCTTCCTTCTCGTCATCCGTATCGATTACGTCCTCGGTTCTGACCCATACCTGATTAACGGTTGCGAGAGCCGCCCGATTTACGTCGCCCTTATTGGTAACGGTGGCCTTTTTCTCCACCTCTACGCCAGGAACCCATTCGCCAGCCGGGGTAAAGGTTCGGTGATGTCCGTATCGTATTACCGTTTCAAACTCGTTGACCGCGCTTAAATCCTGGTTCCAGTATGCCCAGGTTCCTCCGATTACGGCTACTGCTGCAAGGGCGGCGAGCCCATGAATGCTTTTATTTTTTCTCATTTTTTTTCCTCTTTCTTTTTCATCTTGTTCTTACCGGCACATTTCTTTTAAAGAAGCAGCCAGTTTATCAAAGTTTTCCGGAACCATTTCCCGGTTCCCTGTAAGCACTTCGTCAACCGCGTCCTTTGTGGCCTGGACGGTCTTTGCCGTAATATTCAGCCGATACTCCGCACTGTCGTAACCAAACGAATTCGTATCATAGGAGAATATATATCGGTCTTTTTTATTCTCCTTATCGTAATCCGATACCAGCTTCGTATGTGTTACGGTTGCCTGTGCCCTGGGATTCATGGTAACACTCTCAAGAAGACCGGGCGAAGTATTTCCACCTTCAATCAGCCCCATATAGATAAAGTAATACGCCTTACTGTTCTCATCGTAGGTGTAAACCCATTTGTTGCGATACTCTTCGGGCGATTTCGCTTCTGCATACGGCACGACATCACTGCCAAAATTCTTCAGAGCAAATTCCTGCTGCGTCCCATCTGAATCTTCAAACTGCAAAGGAAGCACATCACCTTTCGATGCTACCTTTTCCTGGCGTTCTGTCTTCCGGCCATCCACCGTTTCATAGGTCGTTATGAAGACATCCTCTTTTCGCACACAGCTCTCTGTCATCCTGGCTACTGCCACAACATCTACATTTCCTTTATTTTTTATGTCGACCTTCTTTGGAATTTCCACCCCCGGCTGCCAGTCTCCCGGAGGCTTAAATTCCTCATGGAGGTCTGTATCATATTTGCCGGTCAGAAATACATTGGAGGCTGACAAATCCTGATTAAAATAGGCCAGGGTACCGCCAATAATCAGAACAATGGCCAGTGCTCCCAGGGAAACTATTTGACTTGCCTTACGATAGTTTCTCCTCATTTTTATTCTCTGTCCTTTCTTCCTCCTTCTTCTTTTTGGGGAAAAGGCTGTCTAAAATTATATTCAGTATGATAATACCAGCCATCATACCGATTACTGTAAAATTCTTGCTGTATGCTACGAAGTATCCCGCATATGGAACGCTGAATTTCAGAACTTTACCAATTACATTCGAGTATTCCACAGGAGAGGGGTCCTCGCTTGGATTTGCATCTCCCTTTGTCGTAAAGGTTCCTGACAGTTCACTCTTCGATGTCACCCTGTGGGTTACCATACCATCCGTTCCTGCACGGAATGTGATGGTGTCACCTACCTGGATATTGGTGAAAGCGGTGTGTTTATAGTAAATTACACTTCCTACATGGTACGTTGGCTCCATACTGCCGCTGAGTACTACAACCGGTTTGTATCCGGCGATCATTGGTGAGGCGATCAGCAGATAGCAGAAAATACAGGCGTAAACGATCCCGGATGCTATGCCGACCAATCCTTTTACTATTTTCATGGTATCTCCCTGCTGGGTTTATTATTGTAACAATCCTGAAACCGGTAAATTTGTTCCCCATTCGCTCTCTACCGCGTCTTTCGTCGCCTGAATGAATTCTGTCGTGATATTTAATGCATAGTTGGCATCAGAGTAGCCCTCCCGACCATCTTCTGTCTTCGATGTGGAACGGCTCCAGAGATACTTAGTCCCTGCATCAATCTCCGCCTTCTCCTCCTTACTTAATTTCTTATCATAGATATCCGTTAAGGAAGAGAGTCCGCTTGATTTCCAGACATCATCTGCAATCTTACTCTTATCGTCTTCGTCTGTTACTGCATAATCCAGAAGTGTTCCGTCTGTATACTTACCGGTATCTACGTTTTTAGCAAGCGTAATTGCAGTCATAAGCGGAGTCTCTGTTGTGGAGGCAACTGCTTTGCCATCGGCAGTTTTCGCAGCTGCCGGCAATACTTTCTTATAATACCAGTAACCATCGGTATGATATTCCCAGTTTGCTGCATCCAGATTCTTATACACAACCGTGTGATCCTGTGCATCAAAAGCGGCATCATCCGAGACAGCTTCATAGGCCGGCACCAGGCCGTCTCTGGCTCCGTCCTCCGAGAAGGCCTTTCCATCATACTGCTTCGCCAGAAGGCTTTCCGCATCCACGTCTGTAAAAGGCACTCCGTTAATACTCTTAATCGTAGCGAACGGCTTACTCTCGCTCTTTCTCGTCCATGACTCATCCATTTTTACACGTACCAGCACATCGTAATCGCCGGTATTCTCTGCTGCGACCCACTTGTCAACGGTTACGCCCGGCTGCCAATCTGTCTTAGGGGTGAACCGCTCAACCATGGAGGTTGCATAAGTTCCTGTGCTCAACGGGTTCGTAATGGATGTTGACTGATTGAAGTAAGCCCATGTAGCGCCAACCACTGCCAGTGCCGCCAGACCACTTACTGCAAATATTTTCTTATTTAATTTCATATGTAATTCCTCCTGTTCCTATTTTCAATAATTACTGATTGCCGACCGTCTCATCTCTCAATGACCAGCTTGTTCCCTTAAGTGTAAATTCACTGTTATTTCCGAAAACTGCATTTACTGCCTGCTTTGTCGCCTGTACGGTCTGGCTTGTAATGGTCAGCGTATAGTCGGCATTGCTGTATCCAGGATTTGCTCCAGGTATAATATCCGATTTGAAATGCTGGATTTTGGCATAATTCTCTTCTCCTATTTCTGCTTTCAAATCTTTTTCCGATACGTATTCACCCTTACTGTCGGTCGGAAACTCCACCCAGTTTTCCGTTGCTTCGTCTGCATCAAACGTATAGTATTTCTTTTTGGCATACTGTCCCATATCCGCATTCTCAATCAGTGTTACTGACTCCAGGAACGCATCGGTCGGATCACCCGCTCCTAATTCATCGGCATAGTAGTAATAGCCATCTTCTTCACGGTAGATCCATTTCCCGGATTCGTTCAATGCTTTCTTTACTACGGAATCATCGACTGCCCACTGTCCATCCTCCGGATCTCCCTGATAAACCGTTACCAACTGGTTCGCTCCAGCCACGCCAGCTGCCTTCGCAGCATCAGATGCCGCTTTTGCTGTGCTGGCTTCCTTGATTAACGTATCGTCATCCTTATTGATCCATTTTTCATCCATCTTTACACGTACTACAACCGGTAAATTTCCGGTATTGACTACTTTAACCACCTTATTTACGGTTGCACCCGGCTCCCAATTCTGGCCCTCTGACGGTTTAAAATCCTCCACCATGGTGCTGCCATATTTTCCTGTATCAAATACGTTCTCTGCCTCCATGGTCTGATTGAAATACGCCATGGTTCCTCCAACTGCACAAACGGCCAGTACCCCTGCCAAAGCTAATACGTTTTTCTTTTTCATTATGATTTTCCTCCTGAATTTTCCTTTTTATTTTGCAGACGGATAAAACCGCCTTTGATAACAAACCTTTCATTCTTACGGTGCGAGAAGTCCCTTCCAGTCAAAGGCAACCCCCTTCGTATTTTCCCCGTTAATCTGTCCGCTCCAGCTATCCAGAGAAAGACTGTCCGCAGGTACTGCATCTGACGTAAACTTCAGTTCATAGACGAGGCCGCTGTAATCATAGTCATGATGATCATTGCTCACCTCCGGGCTGAGTGTCAGACTCTTTAAGATATCTTCCGTCACACTTCCTTCTGATCCGGATTTCTTCAAAACATGTTTATAGTAGTAATAATCACCGACTAGAAACCAGTCTGATTTCCACGAATCTGTCCAGTTTTTGCTCACTTTTTCGGTATCCGGAGGATTTGTCGTCACGGCATTCCCCTGGCTGTCCTTCCAGCTTTCTAAAACCTTAACCCGAAGAATCAAATCCAACTCGCCTGTGTTCCGGAAAAAGGGCTTCTTCTCAACGGTTTCTCCCGGAAGGAATGTACTGTTGGGATTAAAATTTTCTACCAGTTCCACACCACTCTTTTCTGTTGCAAGGGGATTTCTGATCTGTACCGTATTACTATAGCTGGCCCAGCTTCCTCCTATCCCTGTTAAAAGGACAAAGGCCGCGAGGATAACAGCTAATTTTATGGGTTTCCTTTTCAAAATCAGTTTCCTCCTCTCCAGTCAAGTAATAACGAATCTTTGCTGCTCTTCCAGAGCTCCGTTGTCAGCCTCTGATCTTTCACCTGAAAGCTGGTTTCGAATACGGCTCCCACCGCGTCCAACGCAGCCTCCAGCTGGTCGCTGGCCTGCACCGTCTCTGTTCGGAAATACAGTTCGTACCCGGCTGTGCGGTAACGCTGGTCAGACAGTTCCGCAGTTCTTCTAAAATCTACGGCCGTCAGTATATATGGCGTACTTTCCTTCGGTTTTAAAACCCTTGTATAGTAGAACCAGCCATCTCCGCCCTCCTGCCAGCTTCCGTCTGTATTCCAATTTTTTACGGCAGCTTCTTTTCCCTCCGGCTCATTAGGAAGGATCATACGCTGCTCCCCTTCCTGATAAGTCCATATCTCACCGTATGAGACGCGGAGGAATACATCTGCATTACCTGTATTTTCAAACTTTACTTTTTTTGTCTTCAGTCCTTCCTCTACCGATCCGACCTCTTCACGAACCTCCACACTCACCGTCGGTGTTCGAATCTGGTTCGTCAGCTCCATTCTGTGGCTGATACTTGCTCCCGTAACTCCGATTCCAACAGCCGCAATCACAAGAAAGACGAGACTCATTATTTTTACAATATTCCGTTTTTTCTCAGGCAAGCCTCTCATCCTCCTCTAATATTTTGATTGCCACACGCCGTTCCCCCGGATCTACGGCAGCTGCTACCGGTGATTCCGGAAGTGAGGTATTTACCGGTCCTTCCTGATTAAAGGGGACCTCCGCGCTTCCATTGGTATAATTCGTTACTGCTGCTGCCGCGTGAAAATACGGTTTATGCCCGAATTCGTTATGAACCTCAATCAATAAATCATCACCCGGATTCACAGTAACTTCCGTTCCGTTCAGCCGTCCGTCTGCCACATTACCACTTTTTGCTTCCTTCACCACAAGGAATGTCCCGGCCTTCCGATATTCCATGGGAACCGATTCATCAATCCGGAATACCCCGCTTTTCGTAACAGGGATATATGGACTTATCTCTCCGTTTTTCAAGGCAACCGACGTATAACTGGAATCCCCCTGGTACATATGGATGAGAAATTGATCCTCAGGGTCTCCTGCGGTTCCATCGACAATCTTTGTAAGTTTTACCTTCCCGACACTTACCTGAAGTACCGGATGATCGTATTCCAGAGTCCCATGGGAGGTGCCTACAGAATACTGAAGAGTCGCCTCCGCATTTGTTTGAAATCCGGGTTTGCCGGAACTGGTATCATTGCCAGGAGCATCGGTACCCCTGTCACCCGTGATTCCACCATAGGGATCGTCAGGATTCACGGCTGTATTGGCTGCGTAGTCCTGATACGCTCTGTCCGTCGGTTTCACACCAAATGTTACACTGTATACAGCATCCTTTTTCAATTCATAGTCTGCCTTAAATGTTACGACAATTTTCGCCGGCGCCTCTCCGGTTCTTTCAGAAATCGCTATGCTTGAAACTGCTTTCCCATACTCTTCAGCAGTCATTGCCTTACCGTTGATGGCTATCGTTACTTTTGACGGATCCGTCGTAACAAAATCGGCGTAATCGCTTAACTCATCTGTAATTGTTACACCGGTCACACCATATGTATTTTTCTGAAGTGTATTCAGAATTTCGTTCTCAATGGCATTGAATACGGGATCCGTATCTCCTTCTCCAGCCGCTGGCAGGAAATTTGTTTTGATATTTGGTGTTGAAGTCTTCATATAGTTCTCAATTATATTTAAATAACCATCTTCACTCAGCGCATCTTGAGAATACCCAATTGCAAAAAAGGTAACATCGCCCAGCTTATTTAGCTTCTCAAGCTGAACTTTGGATTTTGTCGCATCTTCCTTTTCATCATCCTCTGAAGGCTCTCCATCCGTCAAAAACACAATGTATCGTTTCAGGTTTTCTGCACCCTGGTGTGCCGTTGATCCTGTACCCAGTAATTCAATCGCTTTCTCCAGACCCAGATACGGATAAGTTCCCAATACAGGATTCTCAATGTTTAATTCCGTTCTATATTTGTCTGTTACGCTTGGCCACTCATTCTCCCCATTGGCGGGAAGCACCTGATCTGCTTTTCCATAGTATTGGCCATACCAGCTAATTCCATAAAAATGCACTCCCGCATATCTTACATCGCACCCCTTTTTGCCCAGACTTTCGATGAGTTTTTTTACAGCTGCATTGACGAGTTCTCGTCTGGATTTACCTTTTGCAGGATTATCCCCACCTGACATTGATTGTGCCATACTTCCTGATTTATCAAGTACAAATACAATATCAGCCGGAACTTTTTCTGTCGTTGTGCTGCTTGTGGACTCTACTGTTGATCTTACATTGAGAGTCAGATCATACGTTCCATTGCCGTTATCCTTAATGTATTTTTGATAATCCGGTTCATATGGAGCCTGCACAACTGGCCTGGGATATGTAAAACCTTCTGTATTGCCGCTCCAGATTGCTTTGGCACTGTCATTTGAGAAAAACCCTGGCTGGCCACTGCTGGTAGTATTTCCCCCATAGTCCGTTTCATCTTCGCCCGTATCGGGATACTGACCCGTCTCATGATAATAGTCTTTTGCACTGTCGCTGACCTTTATTTCAAAAGAGACACTGTAAGCTGCATCTCTGTTTAAAATACCATTGGAAGTAGCTTTTGATAAATCCAGTGTTACTGTTCTCGTTTGGTTATCGTAACCCAAACGGTATTTACTGTGATCGAGTACCTTTTCTTCGCCATCTGTCGTCACCTTAACTACCGCATTTGAGAGAGACTGATCTTTCAGCTCAACCCACTGGCTAAGAGTATCTGTTATCTTTACATTCTTTAATTCCATAGACTCTAAAATTGCCGTAAATGCTGATGTCAGTGCTGTATCATTCGCTGCGGTAATGACTCTGCCCGGATCTTCTGCAATGGCATTTAGTAACTTATTGCTGGCACCGCCGCCTATATTGACAGCATAAGAAATCAATCCTCTGTTTAACTCTCTGAATCCATTTTTACAGGTAACTGCTGAAATAGTCTGACTTGTATAATCTTCATTCGTATAACCGGAGCCGCGTCTTGTACCATTTGAATCAATACCCTCAAATGTATCCGCTCCTCCATACTTGCCTTGTGACATGTAAAAGGTAGGCTGACCATCACTGAGAAAAATCATATAGGGAATATGGCCTGATTCAACATTCTTTAACATCTTAGACGCTTCCCATAATCCGTCCTCACAGTTGGTTCCATTTTGAGCAGTTAAGCTGCCCACCGCTTCCTTTATCTTACTTAAGTTATTCGACCACGACAATTTCGCATTCGCCGCTTGATCAAAGGAAACAATTCCAAATCGGCTCTCTGAATTTTTCTCCAGAATACTGTCAATAAATCCATCCACCTCTGTTCGCCCACTTTTATAGCCAAGCAGCTTTTTTATCTTATCCAGTCTTGAATTTCCTTTAGAGGCCTCACTGTTGTTTGTCAAATTCCACGCCATACTCCCTGAAGTATCAATCACCAGTAAAATATCCAGCGGAGTTCCGCCTCCCGCAATATCCAGATGCAGCCTGTAATCATCTCCGCCCAGGTATTCAATCTGCTTATGCGCCCCCGAAACCTTCGGCACTAAATTGCTTACACTGGTAACACCCGCCTGCAGCACCGCTCGTTCTGTAGTATCCTGTGCCTTAAATAGCGCTCTGCTGAAGAAATTTCTTTTTGGCTGTTCTTTCTTTACTTCCGCCACGGCTGCCGGAAGAACATTCAGACTTAAATGGATAATTCCCTCTTCCTCATCATAAACCGCATTATCGCTGTCATCATACTCATCCTCGTCCTGATCATCCCCTATCATCGCCTGCCACTCTTCAAAGGTCATCTCGTCCTCAGACTCATTCAGTTCTTCCTCATCGGCCAACGGTTCCATTAAAGTAAACACGTTATGTCTGGAACTGGAAATCTTTAACTCTGTTTTAGCAGCGGCATTCGATTTCGCTTCAGGATTCTGAGTATCATTTCCTGCCGATTTCTCCGTTTTTGAGGCTTCAGAGTCTTCTTTCCTATTGCTTGTATCCGTGTTTACAGATGTAGCTTTATTTCCGGCAGTATTGATGGTTTTCTGCGATCCTCCAGTTTCTGGTTTTTCGTTATTCTCCTGCTTTCCTCCACCCTCTTGTGTTCCTCCGGCTTCCGACTTTCCGCCATTCTCCTGCTTTCCCCCGGCCTCCGCTTTTCCGCCATTCTCCTGCGTTTCTCCGGCTTCCTGCTTTCCTCCGGTCTCCTGCTTTACTCCGGCTTCCTGCTTTCC
>NZ_JBKVCZ010000067.1:0-35891 GCF_046966825.1 Hungatella sp.
GTCTTTAAGGAACTGCCTTTTAATGTGGCAAGTCCGGCGTCCAGAAGTTCATTTACCATGGATTCCGCCATGGCGAGGCCGTCCAGCTGTTTTTTCAGTTTCTTTGTGCGGGCTGCAAGACTCGCTGGTTTTGAAGCTTTCGTGGACTTCTTTGCCTCACCGTCCGTGCGGCCTTTCTCTTCTTTTTTCTCCTCGCGGGCCTCTTTCCTGGCGCGTTTGTCGAGGATGGTCTGCGGAATTTCACAGATATCCCACGGCTCATCTTCCAAAAGCTTAAACATCAGAGCCAGGTCATGTTTACAGGGAAACTGACGGCTGGGACAGCTGCAGCGGCAGACAGGCGCTGCTTCATCTATGAAATCGACGGATACGCTGTAAACGGAACTTCCGCTTCCCCTGCAGTCTCCCATGTAAAAGGTGTCGTCGGCGGAGCGGGCCAGGTGTGTAAATCCGCCGCTCTTTACAATCTTCTTTGCATTGGCCACAGCACTCGCGTTCGGCGCCATGGCTGCGATCTGTTGTTCGGTCAGATGCTTCATGATGCGGTCCTCCTGATTGGTAGATTCTTTTATTCCCGCGTGGGAATTTGACTGATAATATTTTCACGAATCAGATTGCTATGATAAGAGTATAGCACATATATGGAGGTTTTTTAACAAAAAATTCCCCGGAAGCGTTCGTGCAGCTTCCAGAGAATTTAGTGTAATTTTAAGATTTACGATTTATTTGCTTTTAAAAGAGACTTGTACTAAATAAAAAGTTCATCCTCATTTACGCCTTACTCCAGGCTAAATTTACTGTTGTATGGTGAGTTTTACCGGAATTAAAGGTTTGGCTCGTCTCTGCACTAATCTCTAAAAATTATTATTAAAGACTCAACAACTATTGCAATCAAAATAATTAAAACATATGTTCCGAATTGAGACTTTACTATATTAAACCAGGAAGCATGGGTCTTAATTCTTTCTCCAATAATCATTGCAGCAAATATGAATATAAACCCCAAATTGTTTATTATGATTTTTTTGTTCATATAACCTAGTCCTTATAGTCCTTCGCATATGCAGTGGTGGTAACGCTGTCAATCTCTGTCGCATAATTACTATCCGTATAAAAAGTTCGTATTGTACGTTCAACTGCGCGTTGCTGTACTGCAGCCGTTGGTATCTCCGTCCATCTAAATGCAACATCTTCTATTACATAAGTCCATTTAATACTGTTCTGGAAAATATAATTTGCTACAACAGTTATTGCAGAAACAACAACTTTTACAGCAGGATCGATACCTGTAGCAACGCTTACAATTGCCTTAATTGTAGCACTAACCGCAGTAGCAGTAGTTCCCGCAACATTATATTTTTGCTTAAAGCTTCCCCAGTCCACAAATGTATCGCTTACAGGATAACCTGCCCAAGTTCCCCTTGTTTCAGGTACAATTTGAAGCTCTTTATTTTTGTTTAAATCAAGCGTATAAGTTTTCTCTTGTCCGTTTTCGGTTACTGTTGTATAAACGATATTATTTGACACAGTAACTTTTTCCTGTCGAACAAGTTTTTCCTCGCCATTCAAACCAACTTTATAAATAAATGAATTAGTGTTAGTTAAATCATTATTAGCCTGATCGTAAACTCGGTATGATTCACCATTTTGGTGATAAGTATAAACCAGTTCTTTAAAATCATTTCTTGCGACTGAAGAATCAAACAACCCCTCTATACTACCTTTTTCATAATGAATATTGGTTTTCTGGTTACTATTAATTGGTTCCTGAGCAAAAGCAAAACTTGCAGATGAAGCAGCTATGATAACAGATAGGGTAATACTTATAATTTTTACGATAAATTTACTCATTAAATACCTCCTCAAAATTGGAAATCCACGAGTCATTATTTTGATATTATCTATAATAAGTAATTATAACCACATCCAATGGAATCACCCCTTTGGTATAAGTTCTGGATTTTTATGGTGACGAATTCCATATGAAATACGTCACCATGAATAATTCAGGATAAATTAAAAATGGTAGCATTTATTTTAATACCTGTATTGGAAGTTCCAGCGCCGGCAGTATGTATGGCATGGACAGTTCCATTTACATCGTGAACTGCTGAACCACTTTGTCTGCTACTGGCATCTGCATTATAATTAAGTCTGGCGGTGATAACCGCAATCACAATGCTGCGTGCCTGATACTGTTTATTATCTAATCTGTTTTTTCCCCTTATACTGTATCAATTCATCAGGCACCCTCCTTTCATGTATATTAGCCGGAAAACTCTTTCCGACAGAATTCATAGAAATGTTCAATAACATTTTTTGAATGCGGTCAACAAGTTGTTTCTTCATTTTTACCGCTCCTTTCTAATCTGTTATGATTGGGAATTAATGTTAGTATCTCTAAAATAATTGGTGATACAATTAACATCCGTATACTGCCAAAAAGTACAGCTACAATCAAACTGCAGCATAGGAACAGAAAAGAATATACTTTTTTTCTGGCGATATCCTCAGAAGTAAAATATCCGATATTAATGCTTTGAGGCACCCATAATAAGACTGCAGCAATGCCAATAATGAAAATGCAGACTAGAGCGGGAATGCTAATCGTTACATATCGGCTGGCAGTTAAGGATAGACCCCATATAAAAAGCATGCTTAATGTACAACCGATATTATTTTTGGCATGCCTTCCACCTGCCTGCAATCGAAACATACAGAATGTAAACAGGATAATAAAAGACTCCTTACCTTCTCCAATCAAAAAACCAATTGCCAAGATTAATAATAGCTTTGATACATTTTCCAGAAAGAGTGTCATACCATATTCTATTATGACGTTTTCTTCTGGTGGTTTTTGATTGATATGATTCAGCCTTTGACAAATTGCTGATGATAATTCGGAAATATTCATTGGTATCACCTCTTAAGTAACAGTATAGAAGAAATTTTGTTAAAAAAAAGTTTTTTCAGTAAACGTTGCAAAATCCTGCATGAGCGTAAATTGAATCTAAAGACAGTAAAAATCAATAAAATATCAGATAACTTATCACCTTTACTTTTTCATGACGAGGGAATAAAATAAAAAAGGGGAGGTGGCATATTATGTTGGTATATTCATTTTATTTGATTTGCGGAAGCCTGTGCTGCTATATTGCCTGCATGTTTTTATTACCAAATAAATTGCTTTTGGGGCAAAAAATCACGATATTTGCATATATTTTGCTGGTCTCATGTTTTTTAGAACAATATATTGGACAAATGATATCTCTTGTAAGCGTAACGGGGATTATGCTGTTACTTACTGTTTTTACCCACGGTGATCTTTTGTGCCTCATCTGTTCGCTTACCGGATATTTATATGCGGTAGCCTTCAACTATTTGTTCCAATGGGCGTTTAATTCGGTTTTTCACGTGAGTACAGAAAATTGGTTTTCTCATGAGAAACTGGCGATTGGATTTTCGGTTTTTTACTGTATCTTCTGTGGTGTAACAACAAAGCTATTGGGAAATTTTCTGCATTTAAGGCTGAAAGAAAATGAATTGCTTCACGAACGCAGATTGATGTCAGGATTGTTTGCCTATCTGGTCGTGCTTACATCACTTTTTATTTTGAATATCTCATACGGTGGGGCTCTGGGATATAGCTATGGTGTCATTGCTTTAAGCGGAATTATATTTCTTTCGCTGTTTTTGCTCACAGTTTTTTTGCTGCTCGAAATTTATGAAAAAGCACTGCAAATTCAGCAAAAGAAAAGTCAATTGGCTCAATTTGAAAATTTACAGCTTTACACTAAAAAAATAGAAGAATCTTATGGAGCCATGCGCAGGTTTAAACACGATTACTTAAATATCCTCACAACGTTAGAGCTGTTCATAAAAGAGGACGATCTGCCGGGTCTGAAGGAATATTATTTTAACAAAATTTTGTCTGCCAGGCACGGACTTGCAGCATCAGATACAAAACTGGAGTCGTTAAGCAGGATTGGGAATACGGAGCTGAAGAGCCTGGTTTCATCAAAATTAATTTATAGTATGGAACTTGGAATTCATACAGATATTGAAGTGAAAGAACCTGTCGGGGAGCTTTTTATAGATTCCCTGGACCTGGCAAGAGTATTGGGGATTTTTTTAGATAATGCGATTGAAGCCGCACTGGAAACGGATGAAAAAGGTCTTAGATTTTGTATGGTATATACAGATGATGTACTGAAGGTTATCATACAAAATACTTCAAAGCCGCTTACTGTGAGTATTTACGATCTTAATCAGCAAGGAATTTCAGGAAAAGGGGAAAATCGTGGAATAGGACTGTTTAATGCCGAAAAGCTTTTGGCCGGATATTCGAATGTTGTATGGGATACTGTTTATGAAAAACCATGGTTTTCGCAGAGACTTATGATAACACGCTGTAATTAAGGAGTGAGGCTATGATAAATATTTATCTGTGTGAGGATGATCAGGTTCAGTTAGAGTGCTGGAAGAATAGGATTGAAAAGTATCTCATGATACACAATATGGATATGGAACTGTTTTGCTGGACGAAAGATCCCTTAGTCTTGCTTGCATTCCTGGAAAAATCAGAGTGTGTGGGACTTTATTTTATCGACATTGATTTGAATGCAGACATGAATGGTCTGGAACTTGCAGTAAAAATACGAAAGCATGATCCACGGGGATATATTGTGTTTATTACAACTCATGATGAGATGGCGCCGTTGACATTTAAACTTAAGGTAGAGGCTATGGATTTTATCTTGAAGGATGAACCAGACCAATTTGAGAAGAAAATCTGTTCCTGTCTGGAAGCTGCTCATACCAATTATTACAGGCATTTACAGGCAGGAAACAGAGCGCTGGTCATAAAAGACGGTCCGGATTCTATCCTTATGAATCAAGATGATATTCTGTTTATTACTTGTGGTCATAATTCCCATACGATTGTCATATACACCTGGAATGGAGTAAGGCGGCTGTCAGGAACTTTAAAAGAAATAAAAACTCGTCTGAACCGTTATTTTTGCTATTGCAGCCGATCCGCAATTATTAATATTAAAAATATGGAGATTTATTTACCGGGGGAAAGAAAAGTGCGAATGAAAAACGGTGCGTTTTGTGACGTGTCATTTCGTATGGCTGGAGAGATTCAGCGCCGTATAAAAGAACTGGGGTAATATTCTTGAGACAGTCCGCCCGCACACGTTCCAAATCCCTGTCCGATATATATCACCGCAGTCTTTTTATCAAATAATTCTGCCAACGCTCCTGTGAACGGCTGAAACAGAATGGTAAGGCTGGAATTAACGCCATAAATGACAGCCGCAGAGAATAATTTTCAAGTTTCTCTATAAATTCCCTTCCTCTTCCCCAAACACATACTTCCGAATAGCCCAGGCCACGCCGTCTTCGGCGTTGGATTTCGTTACATATTTGGCCCTTTTACGGATACAGTCCATGGAATTGTCCATAGCCACGGTCCAGCCGAATTCCGGAGTAAACATGGAGATGTCATTGTCGCTGTCGCCGAGAACCATGACGTCATCCAGGGAGATTCCCTTTGCCGCAGCGTAGGTCTTCAATGCGTTGCCCTTCTGTGCGGCAGTGTTGGTCAGTTCGATATTATTGGGAAATGAGGAGGCGGCAGCTAAATCCGGGTAGTTGGTAAATGCCTCTTTCATGCGGATTACCAGATCGCAGTCCAAGTCGTTCCCACAGATTTTGTAGATATCCGCATCTGCGGGAATTTCACCCAAGTCCCGGACGAAGGTCATGGTATCCATGCGCTCTTTGGCGGCAGCCCGGATTTCGTCGGGAATTTCTCCCGAAAATGGGGCACGGCCATTTAAAAAGTCGTAAAGCTCCAGGATTTTTCTCTCCGGATCGGCAGTGGAGTAGCGGCCATGAGAGGTCAGAACATCCATAGCAGCCCCGAACTCTCCGAAAACGTGGCTGATATCCTTTAAATTCTGTTTGTTCAGTGGAAGGTTCGCCATTTGTGTTCCGGCCTGGTCATAAATGACGGCCCCGCTCAAACAGATATAGCCACAGGTAATGCCGCAGCTGTCCATCATTCCTTTTGCGTCGTGGTGGTCACGGCCGCTGCAGATTAAAAATTCCACGCCATAGTCGGACAGACGGTGAATCGCGTCGATGTTGGCCTGAGAAATATTTGTATATGGGTCAAGAAGGGTGCCATCCATATCGGAGGCAATCAGTCGAATGCTCATTGGTACATGCTCCTTTATTGGTAAATGGTGATAAATAAGATTTCTTTCCATAGCTTATACTAAAAAGAGATATTCGTCAATGAAGAAACTGGTTCTGGCCGCAGCCATAGAAAAAACAGATTACAATTCAGAGGCCGGCAGGGCCGTGAACGGCAGTAAAAAATAGTGCTTGACCGTGACCTGACGTCACCCTGTATACTCCAGTTAGCAGAGTAAATGGTTAACCGCATAAAGGCTTAGCTGAGTATAAGCCTGGCTATGTAAAAATCAGGAGGAAAAGGAATGGGCGGTTTTAAGTTTGAGCAGTGCGGGAACATAGAAGGGCTTTATCTCGTGGAGCCTCAGGTGTTCTCGGATGAGAGAGGATATAACCTTGAGGCATACCATGCAGGCAGCTTCCGGGAGGCGGGGCTGGACATGGTATTTGTGCAGGACAATTTATCCATGTCTGCGAAGGGGACGCTCAGAGGGATGCATTTTCAAAAAAACTATCAACAGGGAAAGCTGGTCTGTGTCGTGAGCGGAGAGGTGTTTGACGCGGTGGTCGATATCAGAGACGGATCCAGGACGTATGGCCAGTGGTTTGGCACCGTACTTTCCGCAGAAAAGAAGAACATGTTGTATGTACCGGAAGGCTTTGCACATGGCTTTCTGGTGCTTTCAGATACTGCTGTTTTTTCTTATAAGCTGTCCGATTATTACCATCCGGAGGATGAGAGCGGCATTCCGTGGAATGATGAAACCATTGGAATCCGGTGGCCCATTTCGAAGGACATGACGATTCTAACCTCGGAACGGGACAGCCGCCATCCGGCTTTTGGTGAAGAAAGCGCTTTGAAGCCGAAAAAGAACCGGAAAACAAACCGAAAACAATGAAGGCGACGGTCCATGCAAATGTAATGGATGAGACAAGCCGTGGCAGGATTTAGAAATTCTTTCAAAATAATGAATAGGGTAGATTGTTTGAGGATGTTTATGGTATACTAGGAACACTTAGTGAGGCAGAAAACCACGCATAGAAAGAGTAAAATATAATGAAGCCACATACATTTGCAGTCTGCGCATACCGCGATTCTCCATATTTAGAGGCGTGTATCCGTTCCCTGAAGGGGCAGAGCGTGCCGACGGATATTATTCTCTGTACTTCCACACCCAGCCCCTATATTATGGATATGGCGGACAAGTACGGCATTCCCGTTCATGTGCGCGAAGGAAAGAGCAGGATTATGGATGACTGGAATTTTGCGTACCACATGGCAGATTCCCGTTTCGTGACCATTGCACATCAGGATGATATGTATCAGAAGGATTATGTAAAGCTGCTTCTGGAGTCATGGAAGCGGTATCCCGATATGACGCTGTTTACCGGCGGGTATACGGTGGTGAAGAAGGACACGCTTGTAAAGTTTGAAAAAGTAGAGTTCATCAAGCGTTTTCTGCGGCTGCCGCTGCGGCTCCGTCCGCTCAGCCACCTGCGGGCTGTCAAGAGGAGCGTGCTGCTGTTTGGAAACTCCATCTGCTGTCCGGCATGTACGTACAACAAGGAACTTCTGGGAGAACCGCTCTTTGATTCGCCGTACCAGTTCGCATTGGACTGGGACACGCTGTGGAAGCTGGCGGAGCGGGATGGCCGCTTTATCTGTATAGAACGGCCGTTAATGTATTACCGGGTCCACGAGGAGGCCACAACGAAGGCCTGTATTAAGGACAACAGCCGGGCGCGGGAGGAAGCGGAGATGTTTGCAAAGATGTGGCCTAAGCCGGTTGTGAAGCTTCTCATGCATTATTACCGCAGAGCATATGAGGAATATGAGTAACAGTTCAGACGGCGGAAAAATCAGTGCAAAGGCGGGCGTTAAGCTTGCTTATAAGACCGTGTTGGCATTGATTTTTACATCGGATGAATATCCGATGCTTCTTGACCGGCTTTTCCGGTCAAGAAGAGGAGCCGTCTGAACTGTTACGAAATGAGCAACAGCAATGAATAACTAAGTGGAGATGACATGTATTGCACGTAAGCGGCCAAATGACGTCCGCTAAGTGCTCATAACAAGGAGGATATACAGATGAAAGTAGTACTGCTGGCCGGTGGATTAGGAACCAGAATCAGCGAAGAAAGCCATTTAAAGCCGAAGCCCATGATCGAGATCGGGGGCAGGCCGATTTTATGGCATATTATGAAATACTATTCCGAATTTGGTTTTCATGATTTTGTGATCTGCCTTGGATATAAACAGTATGTGGTGAAGGAGTTTTTTGCGGACTACTTCCTTCACACATCGGATGTGACCTTCGATCTTGCCAATAATAAGATGGAGGTTCATAATAACTATTCTGAACCATGGAAGGTAACTCTGGTAGATACGGGCTTAAACACGATGACAGGCGGAAGAATCAAGCGGATTCAGCCGTATATCGGCGATGAGCCATTTATGATGACGTACGGCGACGGCGTGTGCACCGTGGATTTGAATGCCCTCGTGAAGTTCCATCAGGAGCATGGAAAGACGGCCACCATGACGACGGTGAACATCGCACAGATGAAGGGAGTTCTGGACATCAGCGACGACAACGCGGTCCGTTCCTTCCGCGAGAAGGATGAGAAGGACGCCAGCCTCATCAACGGCGGTTTCATGGTCCTGAATCCGGACATATTCTCCTATCTGGAGGATGACACCACCGTATTTGAGAAAGAACCGCTGCAGCGTCTGGCCGCAGAGGGACAGCTGATGAGTTTCCACCACACCGGGTTCTGGCAGTGCATGGATACGCAGCGTGAGATGCAGAAACTGGAGGCCTTATGGCAGACAGGCGCGGCACCCTGGAAGATCTGGGAAAACTGATACAGGAGAATGGAATTCATATGACAGAATGGACAAAGGAAATGTGGCAGGAATTCTGCACATTTTATAAAGGAAAAAAAGTACTGGTCACAGGACACACCGGTTTTAAGGGCTCCTGGCTCGTCCGGATGCTTGAGGAAGCAGGGGCAGCGGTGACGGGATACTCTTTGGAGCCGCCGACAGACCCCAGCCTCTTTTACGTCGCAGGGCTTCATAACACCATGGATTCGGTGATCGGGGATATCCGGGATCTGCCCCACCTGATGGAGGTGTTTGAGAGAACACAGCCGGAGCTGGTGTTTCATCTGGCGGCACAGCCCATTGTACGGGATTCCTATAAAGATCCCGTATATACGTACGAGACGAACGTGATGGGCACGGTTCACGTGCTGGAGTGCATCCGGAAGAATCCGTGTGTGAAGTCATTTTTAAATGTGACTACGGACAAGGTATATGAAAACAGAGAATGGGAATACGGCTACCGGGAATGCGATCCCTTAGATGGATTTGACCCCTACTCCAACAGCAAATCCTGTTCCGAGCTGGTGACACACAGCTATGCGAAGTCATTTTTTGCGGACGGCCATACGGCGGTGTCTACATCCCGGGCGGGGAATGTCATCGGCGGAGGTGATTTCGCCAACGACAGGATCATTCCCGACTGCATCCGCGCGGCGACGGCCGGCAGAGAGATCGTAGTCAGAAATCCATATTCCACGCGGCCATACCAGCTGGTGCTGGAGCCGCTGGTGATTTATATGGCGATCGCCATGAAACAGTATGAAGATCTGAACTTTCAGGGATACTATAATGTGGGCCCGGACGACAGGGACTGCGTGACCACCGGTGAACTGGCGGATTTATTTACGGCTGCCTGGGGCGGCGGCATCACGTGGGTGAACCGGTATGACGGAGGCCCTCATGAGGCCAGTTTCCTGAAGCTGGACTGCTCCAAGATTAAAAAAACCTTTGGCTGGAGCCCACGCTACGGCGTGAAAGAGGCCGTGGAGAAAACGGTGGAGTGGACGAAGGACTATCTGGCCGGTGAAGATATGCTGGCTGTGATGGACAGGCAGATAAAAGAATTTTTTAGAGAGGAAAGATACCATGTTTGAAAATAAGACAGAACAGGAAGCGAGACAGCAGATCCTGGACATGGTGGGAGCTTACTGCGATACCTACCATAATAAAAAGGAGCCATTTAAGGCGGGAGACAGGATTCCCTACGCGTCCCGCGTGTATGACAGAAATGAGATGGTGAATCTGGTAGACAGTTCCCTGGAGTTCTGGCTGACTTCCGGCCGCTATACGGATGAATTTGAAAAGGAGCTGGCCGGATATCTGGGTGTGAAGTACTGTTCTCTGGTGAATTCCGGTTCTTCCGCGAACCTTGTGGCCTTTATGACACTGACGTCTCCGCTTCTTGGCGAACGCCGGGTGAAGCGCGGTGATGAGGTTATTACAGTGGCCGCCGGTTTCCCGACCACGGTGACGCCGCTCATCCAGTACGGCGCTGTGCCGGTATTCGTGGATGTGACGATTCCGCAGTATAATATCGATGTGACGATGCTGGAGGAGGCGTACTCCGAGAAGACCAAAGCCGTAATGATTGCCCATACCCTCGGCAATCCTTTCGATCTGGCGGCGGTGAAAGCATTCTGTGACCGCCATAATCTGTGGCTGGTGGAAGACAACTGCGACGCACTTGGAACGAGATACACCATAGACGGACAGGAGCGGCTGTCAGGCACCATCGGAGATATCGGTACCTCCAGCTTCTACCCGCCTCACCATATGACGATGGGAGAGGGAGGCGCCGTTTACACGAATAACCCGATGCTGAACAAGATCATCCGGTCCTTCCGTGACTGGGGCCGTGACTGCGTCTGCCCATCGGGAAGAGACAACATGTGCGGTCACCGTTTCGACCGGCAGTTTGGCGAGCTTCCATTGGGGTACGACCATAAGTACGTTTACTCACACTTTGGGTACAACTTAAAGGCGACAGACATGCAGGCTGCCATTGGATGTGCCCAGCTCAAGAAGTTCCCGACCTTTGTGGAACGCCGCCGCCATAATTTTGACCGGCTTCGTGCCGCGCTTTCAGCGGTGGAAGAGCAGCTGATCCTTCCGGAGCCGTGCCCGAATTCAAAGCCAAGCTGGTTCGGTTTTCTTATTACCTGCCGGGAAGGCGTGTACCGGAACGGAATCGTGCAGTATGTAGAGTCGCACGGTGTGCAGACGAGGATGCTGTTTGCGGGCAATTTGACAAAGCATCCGTGCTTCGATGAGATGCGTGCAGAGAAGACCGGATACCGGATCGTCGGAGAGTTAAAGAACACCGACCGGATTATGGCCGATACGTTCTGGATCGGAGTCTATCCGGGAATGACGGATGCGATGATTGATTATATGGCCGAGACTATTATAGAAGCAGTAAAGAAAAACAGCTAAACGAAAGAAGCCCGGACGTGGGGATTCATATTAAGACGTTTCAGTGCTGCATTCACTGGTATCTGCACAATGCAGTACTGAGCATGGGGAGAAGGAAACCAAATGGAGAATTACGATCTTAAAAAAGTCCATGAGGCGAACCTGGCTATTTTGAAGGAAATTGACCGGATTTGCCGGAAATACAGGATAAAGTATGTTCTGGATGCGGGAACTCTCTTGGGTGCGGTGCGCCATAAGGGCTTCATCCCGTGGGATGATGATGCGGACGTGGCGTTCACCAGGCCGAATTACGACGCATTTTTGAAGGTGGTTAAAAGAGAACTGCCGGAGGGAATGACGTTGGTGGAGCCGAAGGATCTGCGGGACGGGAAGGCATTTTTCGATTTTACGGCCAGGATTATTTACGAGAAGAGCCAGATGCATGAGGATACGGAGGAGATGCAGTATTACGGAGGCAAGCTGAATCACCTTTGGGTGGATTTATTTACGATTGACGAGCTTCCCGCCAACAAGGCGGCATCCACCTGGACCCTGTTTCTGCACACGGCGATTTACGGACTGGCCATGGGACACCGCTATAAGCTGGACTTCGGAAAGTATGGCGTGATGGGCAGAATCTGCGTGTGGATACTGTCCACCGTGGGCAGGCTGATTCCCATGAGCGTCATCAGAAAGCTGCAGCATATGGCAGCGGTGAAGGACAGAAAAGGAAAGAGCCCCCTGCGCTATTACAGCAACTACCAGCCGGATTACCTGTATGTGACGCTTCAGAAGGAGTGGTGCGAGGAGACGGTGGATCTGCCGTTCGAGGACACCTTGCTCATGGCGCCCAAGGGATGGCATGAGGTTTTGACCTGGGTCTACGGGGATTATATGACCCCGCCGCCGAAAGAGGAACAGATACCCTCTCACTCCAGCATGAAAATAAAAATCATGGATTGATTACTTAATGTCTACTAAGCGTATAGATTGCTGGAAAATATTTCCAATCGGACATTATATCGACCGAATTCTACAATTTTTTTAGTTACACTAAAGAAAAAAGGAGGGATTCGGTCATGACGATATGTGAAGCAACCAGTAAGAGGATTGAGCAGCTATGCAGGCAGAAGCGTCTGACGGGATATTCTCTGACCTTTCAGGCAGGGATGCCGCCATCAACCTTTAAGAGTATTATGAATGGAAAGAGCAAGAACCCCGGAATCTGCAACATTAAAAAAATCGCCGATGGCTTTGGAATGACCATCCGCGAATTCTTTGATTCCGATATATTCAATGATCTGGACCAGGACGATTAATTCGCCCTGGTCTTTTCTTTTTCGCTTTCATCTCCAGGTGTCTCTCCACTTTCGCAGCGGTCTAAATATTCCCTCGCATCCTTAAAAAAGCTGAAGAGTATTAACAGAATAATGATTCCGATGGGGAATGCCGCGATGATGGATACGGTCTGCAGATTCGCCATCGAGTTCTCTGAAAAAATGAGGGCGATGGGGAACAGCATCAGCAGTATGGCCCAGAACAGCTTCACATGCTTGTCGGGCTGGGCGTCGGACGGCAGTTCCTTGTAGGAATAGGACGAAGCCACCATAGTAAGGGCATCGAAGGAGGTGGCATAAAAGGCGATCATGGTTACAGCCAGCAGGATAAGCCCCAGCTTCGCCAGCGGAAGCGTCTCGAAGATGGCCATGATAGTCTGATATAAATCCCCGGTGGCTGCGTAGATGCCCATGACATCCAGATGTCCCTTCGTCTGCAGCGCCAGGCTGTAGTTGCCGAGTATGATAAAGGAGGTAAATGTTCCCGACAGTCCGAAGCAGTATCCGCCGAGAACCGTCTGGCGGATGGTGCGTCCCTTGCTGATGGTACCGATAAAGAACGGGGTGGCTACGCACCACACCATCCAGTAAGCCCAGTAGAAGATGGTCCAGTTCTGCGGGAAAGACGAGGTGCGCAGCGCGTCGGTCCATGTGGACATGCCGATGAAATTCTGCACCATATTGCCGATAGCCGTAACTCCCGTCTCAATGGTATAGCGGGCCTCTCCGCCGCCGATCAGCACGTAGAGCAGCAGGCCGAAGAAGAGCCAGGTACAGGAGGCCGCCAGCTTGGCGATGCCCTTCATACCGAAATAAACGGTGATGGTGTAGACGACACAGATGATGACAAGGATAACAATTGTCAGCATGTTGGATTCCGGGATCCCGGTCACGCGGCTGATCGCCATGGAGAGCAGCGGGGTGGCAAGGGAAAATGTGGTAGCCGTCCCTGCCAGCAGCGCAAAAACGGCGATCAGGTCGATGACTTTTCCTCCAATTCCATCCACGTGTTTTCCGAGGATCGGGCGGCAGGCCTCAGAATACTTCTGCTTGGTGCGCTTCCTGACGTGAAGCATGAAGCCGAAAGCCACGGCCAGCACCATATAAAAGCTCCAGGGAATCGGTCCCCAATGGAAGAGGGGGTAGGTGGAGGCCCAGTCCTGAAACGTCCCCATGTCTGCAATGTGCGGTTCATTGGCATAGAGCACCCACTCGCAGAGCGAGTAGAAGAGAATGTCGGCCGCAAGGCCTGCCGTAAACATCATGGTTCCCCATTTGAAATTGGAGTACTGCGGCTTCTCTATATTTCCCAGCTTAATCTTTCCGTATCTGGAAAATGCCATGTAGAGTGAGCAGAGAAAGACGCCGAGTCCGATCAGTAAGTAGTAGCTGCCGAATTCATTGCCGAGGAAGAAACGGATCGACGAAAGCGTATCAGTCGATTTCTGCGGGAACACCATAAATAAAAGACAGAGTATAAGAACACAGACGAACGGGACGATGGTCGTAACCCAGTCCAGCTTCTTCATCAAGTGTTTTTTTTCATTCTGGTCCATGATAGTACCTCCTAAATGTTCAAAAAATTAAAAATAAATTTGATATTGAACATGATACCATGGTTATCCAGAAAATGCAAGAATTAATTGTGAAGATTTTCTGACTTTTTTCCAAAACCACTACAAAAATGAAGCCGCATCCGATATAATAGCCTCGTGCAGAAAAAAGGAGGACTGAAATTGATCATGAAGAAAAAAGTGTTAATTATATGTGGAATTACGGCGATGCTGCTGGCTGGCTGTACCAAAAGCAATATTGTGACAGGAGGGCCTGCGGAGCCGGTATTTGAAACTCAGGAAGGGATTGTGCTGGACTGGGGACAGATCGGAGATGATCTGGATGAAGAGTACTTAAATAACGAGGATTACCCGAAGGCGGTGAGCGTCAATTACAGTGTGGATCCGGATAAGAAGACTATCGATTTAACGCTGATGATGAACGCGGGAGCCACACCGGAGGAGGCCGTGGCCTTTGCAAATGCGGTTGTGAGAACGATCAACGATGAGGCAGCAGTACAGGATTTCTCCATTGAGCCCTCTACAGAGGATTCCTATGGCGGATTCTTCCAGGACTATACGCTTAATCTTATCGTTATGCCGGACGGCATGATGACGGATAAGTCCGTATGGCTGGTGAATATGACGATCCCGGCCGGTTCCAACGAGGCTATTGTGCCGGTAGAAGGTGCGAAGGTTATGGAGCCGACGTCTGCAGAAGAGGACATGGGGGAAGAAGTGGAAGAGAGCGGCGAGGAAAGCCAGGAATAATCGATTTACCAGGAACGTGCAGATATGAGAAACAAAAGGTGCAGCAGCGAATTTCCTATTCGCGTCTGCACCTTTTAACATCCTGAGAATCCCAGAGCGTGTTTGAAAATTCATTCCCGCCATCTGCCCGCCCCACTTCGCGGCATATTTGCCCCCAATTCAGTCAGCGTAGCCCACTACGCCTCCTTCATCGGGGTCAAATCTCCCACAAAGTGTGACGCACAGCTGACGGAAAGCAATTTTCAAACGCGCTCTAAGATACTGCCAGGCCGCTGTGGTAGGAGTAGTTGCCCAGTTCCTTTAACAGCGCTCCATGGTCCTGATGAGAGAGCGGGGTGGTTGATATCAGCTCTTCATTAAATAAGTAGAATACGTCGCTGCATTTCCGCATGGACTGGTGGAAGAGATCCGGGAACGATGCCTGGGAAGCCAGACGTTTATCCCATGGATTACACCAGGTCTCGTGATCTAAGTTCATGGCTCTGACCGGATCCGGCGGTATGTCGGTTACCAGCTTTTTGGAAGCGATGGGATTCTTCAAAAGCAGATTTTCCACCACGGCGATGCTGTTTCTTTTGCGGCTCCTGGGATCGGCCAGTGTGCGGCATCCGATGCGCATGGCCAGAATGGAGCGGGACACCATCCGGGGCGTTACGCGGAAATTGTTCCGGTAGTTGATCGGATAGTAGGCTTCATTGATGCAGGACGAGAGGAAACCGGAGATAAACTGCGTTTCCAGTCCGTTTAAACAGATCGTGGCCGCCTGGTTAAACTGGGACGGCTTTTTCTTTTTGTATTTCATAAGAAGAAGGGCGTCGATGTCATTCTCCAGCGTGGCGTGAAGGCCATGGTAATAATTGCCGGAATTCTTAATGTCGTATTCGATCCGCCCATACACGTAGGGATGGCAGATGGAATCCGCAACGTAGTGACAGAAATAGCCGCTTAAGTAGGAGATGGCCTGCTCGCGCTGCTGCTTCGACTCGATGGTGGCCAGATGGTTTAAGCATACGGCGAAAAAGGTGCTCACGTGGTTCTCGTGCATGTAGGAACCTACGTTTCGGTAGTCACGGTGGCGCAGGATCGGAATGTTGTAGAAAAACATATCGGGGCCCTGCAGCCCTAACTGATAAAGCCAGCGGTACTTGGAGATAATTCTTCTTAACTGGTTGTTCGGAAGATCATTGTATGCTTTGACGCCGAGTAGATAATGGGTGGTAAATCCGGGCATTTGATCACCTCTTGATGGAGTATTTTGGGGGACAGTCAGCGAAAACCGGTGAGTGAATCGAAGAGACTGACGATCCCGGTCAGGGAAGCCGAAATACAGACGTTCCGGCCGCCCTGACCTATACGCACATTATACCACATCCCGCCTCGCATGGTGTAATATATAGTGTGATTTTTAATGGAAATTTTATTCCTTTTTATTCTTTATTCTCATATTCCGTAATCTCTGCCTGGGACGCCGAAGAAATCTTGGGAAACAGGTGCTCACTCTGCGGTATTGTGATAATATTACCTTTGAGCGAATCCATACTGTATCAAATCCGCTTTGATGTGCAGCAGGACCTGCACCGGTTTCAGCCGTCTGTTTATCATATCGAGTTTGACCGGATGACAGAGCTGGGAGAGGCGTTCCTGAAATTACAGCCGGATACGCCGCAGATATACTATATCTGGGGGCACAGCTACGAGTTTGACTACCATGACACCTGGGGGAAATTCGAGGAATTCTGCCGTATGATGAGCGGCCGTGAGGATATTTTTTACGGGACAAATTGTGAGGTACTGCTGTCCGATGTAACCGACAGCCTGTACCATGCATAGAACGTTGTCTCTCCGAATAAGTCTTAATAAAAGCAAATTGGAGCGGCATCGATGATACATAGAATTCATGAGCTTGTCTGGGGGCCATGGCTGCTGGTCCTGTTTCTGGGGATCGGCATTATTTATACGGTGAAGTCCGGTTTTTTCCAGATCAGAAGGCTGCCGTACTGGTGGAAGATGACCATCGGAAGCATACGGGAAGAGGAACTGGAAGAGGAAGGCGCCGTGACAAAGTTCCAGACGGCCTGTACGGCACTGGCGGCTACCATCGGGACCGGAAATATCGTGGGAGTGGCGACCGCACTCACCGCAGGGGGGCCGGGAGCACTCTTTTGGATGTGGGTGTCCGCCGCCATTGGCATGATGACAGGCTATGCGGAGACCATGCTTGGTATCCGCTACCGTTACCGGGATAAGAAGGGCAAATGGATCTGCGGTCCCATGGTTTACCTGGAGCGCGGAATGCATATGCCATGGCTGGGAATGCTGTACAGCTTCTTCTGTGTCATGGTATCGCTGGGGATGGGGAGTATGGTACAGTCCAATTCCATCGCGGAAACCTTCCAATATACGTTTGGGAGCCGCCCGGAGGTGGTGGGAGTAATCCTGACCGGCATCGTCTTTCTCGTGATTTTTGGCGGAATCGGCCGGATCGCCATGGTATCCGAACGGCTGGTTCCCATTTCAGCCGGGATTTACATGCTGTTTTCCATGGTGGTCATCATGTCGTGCTACGACCAGATCCCCGCTATTTTCGCCTCGATTTTTCACGATGCGCTGAAGCCTGGAGCGGCTGTATCCGGGGCTGCGGGATATGGAATCTCCAAGAGCCTTCAGTATGGTATGTCCAGAGGCGTGTTCTCCAATGAGGCCGGACTGGGCAGCATGGCCGTTCTGCATGGAGCGGCTGAGGAGACGACGCCGGAGCAGCAGGGCATGTGGGCCATGTTCGAAGTGTTCTTCGATACCATTTTGATCTGTACCATGACGGCCCTTGTCATCCTCTGCATGACCGGCGGAGACGCGGCAGGCTCCGGATACGATGGCGCGGCTCTCACAGCCTACTGTTTTTCCAAACGGCTGGGCGGCCTGGGAGAGTACCTCGTGTCGGCAGCGATGATGCTGTTCGCATTTGCCACCATTATCGCCTGGTACTATCTGGGACGGCAGGCGTCGGGCTATCTGGCCGAACGGCTGAAGGAGCACGGCCATTTCCTGCTTCTCTCCAGGATTCTGCGGGGAAAGGCGTATACGTTCCTCTATCTGGGCGCGGTGTTCTTAGGCTGCGTGGCCAGACTGGAAACGGTGTGGGAGCTGTCCGATATCTGGAATGGTCTGATGGCGCTGCCCAATATTGCGGCTTTAATCTTTTTGATGAAGGAAGTAACCTTTCCCAAGGGAAAAGAGGGGGAAATACAGACCGGAAAAAACTGATATGGCAGCAGCCGAAAAGAGCCTCTCCGCAGCGAAGAGGCTCTTTTTAAATATTTGTTTATTTCAATCCACATTTCGAACTTATATATCACTCAGAATGACACAGTAAATTTACCACTTTTTATCTTATTGCCATATAGTCCTGAGCTTTTGTCAGTGGGATATATATGCGTCACTGAAGTTAGACTTGTTTTTAATAATTCAGCCCTCTAATTGTAACGCTAGAGGGCTGAATCGTTTATTTTGTTTGAAAAAGGGAGGAGAGCTGATAATAAATTATCAGCTCGAGTATTATGAAAAAAATCTTATAAGCTATTTACTTGTTTACAATTAAAGTATATCCACGAATCATGAAGAAATCATGTTATTTATGTAAAAGGTTTTTGAATGAAATTTAAACAAAATGTGAACAAAAGCCTTACACGGCCTGTACTGCACCGAAAAGAATCGAAATACCGTCTTCCGTCTTGAAAAGCCGGGACAGATTTGGTAAAATACTTTCAGGTTGTACAGAATGCATGGTACAGAGAAAGGAAGTAATTATAATATGAATAATCCGGTTGTTACAATAACCATGGAAAATGGCGATGTCATGAAGGCCGAGCTCTATCCTGAGATTGCTCCGAACACAGTAAATAATTTTATAAGTCTGGTAAAAAAAGGTTTTTATGACGGACTGATTTTCCACAGAGTCATTAACGGCTTTATGATCCAGGGCGGCTGCCCGGACGGAAACGGAATGGGAGGCCCGGGATATTCCATTAAGGGTGAGTTCAGCCAGAATGGATTTAACAACGCGTTTAAGCACACCGAGGGCGTGCTGTCCATGGCCAGAGCCATGAACCCGAACTCCGCAGGCTCCCAGTTCTTTATTATGCACAAGGTTTCCCCGCATTTGGACGGTTCCTACGCGGCATTCGGCAAGATTACCGAAGGCATGGATATTGTGAATAAGATTGCCGATGTGCGCACAGATTACAACGACCGCCCGATGAAAGAGCAGAAGATCAAATCCATGACAGTGGAGACCTTCGGCACAGAGTATCCGGAACCGGAGAAATGCTAATCAGGAAGCACTAATAAGAAGTACTAATAAGAAGTACTAATTAAGACAGAGGATGATTGTATGACAGAGAAACGAACCGTATTCATCAGCGGTACGCCGTATACTGTCACCATTTCCAGTGAACAGGAGGTCCTGTCGGCCGCGTATGCGGCTGGCGGGGCCATCATTGGTTTATGGGACAAAAACAGAAGCGGCCAGAGCCTTGCCCCTGCGGAATACGTTGTGGAATGCGCGGAGGATGCCGATGAGGAGTTTCTGGAGCGGGTGGTGAGAAGAAGGCTTCATATGCCCTGGATCATCGCAGAGACGGAGCGGCTGGTGATCCGGGAATTCACGGCGGAGGATGCTGCGCACATGATTCTGGAAGATGCGGGACCCGGTGATGAGATTTTTCACAGCAGAGAGAAACTGACCGCATATATCGACAGCCAGTACCGGTTCTTTGAATACGGAATCTGGGCGGTGGTGGAAAAGGAGAGTATGGCCGTGATCGGAAAGGCCGGGCTCTTTCAGCCAACCGCAGAATTCCTGAATGGGGAAATCCAACAAACAGAGTTCCGGCAGGCAGAAATCCAGCAAACAGAGTCCCGGCAGGCAGAGTATTCTCCACTGCAAAAAAAAGAGGATACCCCGCTGGAACTGGGATATCACATCTTCACTCCCTGGCGGCGCTCCGGCTATGCGAAGGAGGCGTGCAGGGAAATATTAAATTATGGTACCGGTCGGCTGACCGGCTGTATCTGCGCGGTCATTGAGGAAGGAAATACGGCCTCCATACGCCTGGCCGAATCACTTGGCTTTCGTCTTACTGCTCAAAGATATAGCGAATCAGCTGGATTGCTGTATCTGTATGAGGCGAGTTGCTCATAATGGTGAGGACCGGATCTTCCAGGATCAGGCCTGTCTTCTCGCCAAAGGAGGTATCTCCGATGCGGATGCCGCAGAACGCTTCCTGACCGGTCTCGGCATTGGTGACCGGATAGAGGTAATCCTTTACCTGCTCGTATAAATCCGCCGGGAGGGCTTCTTCCAGATTGAGAAATCCGTCCATCTCCCCGTAATGGTCAATGACATCCGGGCGTCCGATCATGACGTCCAGTCCCTTGCTGGAGATCATGGCAGTCAGCTTTGCCAGTTCCGCGTAGGAGTACTCGTTCATGGCCGATTCATCAAAAGAAGGGGACATGGAATAGTCCACATCGATCTTCGTATTTTCGTCGAGTCCGATAAAGGCGCGGAAGCCCTCGTTAAAATACTGGTCCACGGTCAGCGCTTCACTGTCATAGCGGCTGTTCAGGACGGCACAGCTCAGCGCGGTGTCGAACCGGTTGTTGTACATGGCGCCTCCGATGGATCCCACCAGAAAAACCGCGATCACAACCCCGATGATAGGAAACTTATAGTATTCCCAGATATACCAGAATTTGTCTTTGAAAGACATCTCTTTAAGCTTGGCGGCTTCCTCGTGCAGCCGTTCTTTAAAGGTAACATTTTCATAAGGTGTCATGGATAGTCAAACCTCTTTCGTGAATTAGTCGGCCCGGATTCCACCGGTTCCGGTTGAGCGGCGGGCCAAAGGCCCGGGTGATTGCTCATTGTATACCACATTATACCACAACCCCGGCATAATAATTGTGAAATTTTCATGAAATAAAGAAGAATGTTTGCTTTTTGAGACAGGATTCGCTATAATACTCATTAATGCTACTAGAGCGTGTCTGTATACTCATTTCCACCGGACACACTCAAAGGAAAGAGAAGGGGTACGACTTATGCTGTCTGGTTTTTTTAATTATGATAATCCTGTCTGGCGTTTTATCGGGAAGTTTGGAGATCTGATCATACTGAACGTTCTGTGGTTCGTGTGCAGTATTCCCATTTTTACAATTGGGGCATCGACGACCGCTGTATATTACGTTACGCTGAAGCTTGCGAGGAATGATGACGGATACACGATCCGGTCCTTTTTCAAGTCCTTTAAGGAGAACTTCAAGCAGGCGACCATTATCTGGCTGATTATGCTGGCTGTGGGTCTTATTCTGGGCTTTGACATGCTGTTCTTTACAAGGGGCGGTTTTAACATGTCCCAGCAGTTTAAAACAGTCATGGTAACGATTTTCCTTGCTATGTCCATTATTTATCTGGCGATTATAACCTACATATTCCCGCTTCAGTCCAGATTTTATAATACCATTAAAAGAACGTTTTTCAATGCATTTTTCATGTCCATCCGTCATTTATTCCAGACAATCGCGATTATCGTCATTGATGCGGCTGTGGTTGTGGCGATGGTGATGATTCCGCAGATCATGATGTTTGGCGTGCTCTTTGGATTCCCGCTTCTTGCATTTATCAACTCCTATATCTTATCTCCGATCCTTCAGAAGTATATGCCGAAGGAAGAGCGTGAAGACGGCGATATGAGACCGATCTTTGCCGATGAGGAAGAGGCCTTAAAGGCAGTGGGAACGATAAAAGAGGATGAAGTTAAGAAAGAAGAGCCGACAGAGCAGTAATCGTTGATAAGTCCGGCTATATTATATAGAAGAAAGCGTTGTACTTCTGATCAGAAAAAGTTCAGAAAGCACAACGCTTTTTTTAGAATTTGGACATGGGATGGACACAAAAATGAGGTATAATAATCCCCAGTATGGTTGGTTTTGAAAAATCCGGGAGGTGGCATATGACGGAAGAGGAGTATGTTGTGTTTATCCAGCCTTATGAGGACGCGCTGAAGAACATTCGCGTCCGCGTCGAAGTGTTGAATGACGATTACCGGCGCAAATACCAGAATTATCCCATTCACCATGTGCAGGACAGAATTAAAAAGAAAGAAAGCATAGAACAGAAACTGATCCGCAGAGGCTACGAGAGCGACGTGGAATCCGCCAGGGACTGCCTGACCGATATTTCGGGAATCCGCGTAATCTGCTATTTTGTGCGTGATATTTACGCCGTAGTGTCTTTGCTTAAGAAACAGACCGATATCGTAGTGATCAAGGAGTGTGACTACATCAGCAATCCCAAGCCTAACGGCTACAGAAGCTATCACGTCGTGTTCGGCGTCCCCGTCTATCACACGGACGGCATGGAGTATTATCCCGTGGAGATACAGCTTCGGACCATGTCCATGGACTTGTGGGCGAGCATGGAACACCGCATCTGCTATAAAGGCAGCCAGAAGCTGGAGGAGAAGGCGGCTCAGGAATTCAAGGAGTATGCGGAATATTTAAAAAACATGGAAGAGGAGATGGAAGCGTACTTATAAGATGAGTCCCAGGCCTTAAGTTTACAGTCATAAACCCCGCCGGCGGTGTATTGCCGGCGGGGTTTATGACGTTTACAGGTAATATGAGGAAGCCGGTTAGAAAAGACTTGTACTTTTTCCTCTTTCGTACTATACTTAATACTGTATACAAAATAACGAAAAAGTACAATCTGAAGAGATTAAGAAAATGCGAGGTATTTATGCCTATGATAAGACATCTTGGACTTAAGGCCTATGGGAAGATTAATCTGGGGCTCGACGTTCTTAAGAAGAGAGAGGATGGATACCATGAGGTCCGTATGATTATGCAGACGGTCGGACTTTATGATAAGATTGATCTTTACTTAAAGGAGACGCCGGGGATTACCGTCCAGACTAATTTATACTATCTTCCGGTAAACGAGAATAATCTGGTGTACAAGGCGGCAAAGCTTTTGATGGACGAGTTTCACATCAACCACGGAGTCACCATTCATTTAAAGAAGTTTATTCCGGTATCCGCCGGGATGGCGGGCGGCAGCAGCGATGCCGCGGCCGTGCTGTTCGGAGTGAACAAGATGTTTAACTTAGGGCTTTCCATGGAAGCGTTAATGGAGCGCGGCGTGAAGATCGGGGCCGATGTTCCCTACTGCGTGATGCGGGGGACGGCGCTCTCGGAGGGAATCGGTGAGATTTTAACGCCTCTGCCGCCTATTCCCCAGTGCCAGGTTCTGATCGCCAAACCGGGCATCAGCGTCTCCACTAAATTCGTATATGAGCATCTGGATGCCGCTTCCCTGCGTCCGTCTGACCATCCGGACATTGACGGCATGATAGCGGCCATCCGGGAACGCGACATTTACGGGGCCGCCTCCCTGCTGGGCAATGTGCTGGAGACGGTCACAATACCGGAATACCCTGTGATTGCGGAGATCAAGGACCGGTTAAAATCACTGGGAGCGGTAAATGCCCTGATGAGCGGCAGCGGACCCACGGTTTTTGGAATATTTACAAGCCCGAAGGCGGCGGAAGAGGCCTACGAGGAAATGCGTTACGGCAAGTCCGCCAATCTGGCGAAATCTGTATATCTGACTAATTTTTACAATACAAAGGAGGTTTCCCATGGGAAATGATCTGAAGGTGAACATGAATGAATATCTGCCGCTGCGCGATGTGGTTTTCAATACGCTGCGCCAGGCTATCTTAAAAGGAGAACTGGCTCCTGGCGAACGTTTAATGGAGATTCAGCTGGCGGAGCGTCTGGGCGTTTCCAGAACACCGATCCGTGAGGCGATCAGAAAGCTGGAGCTGGAAGGTCTGGTGCTGATGATCCCGAGAAAGGGCGCCGAGGTCGCGAAGATCTCCGAGAAGAGCCTTCGTGATGTCCTGGAGGTGAGACGCTCCTTAGAGGAACTGGCGATAGAACTGGCCTGTCAGAGAATGACAGAGGAAGAGGTAGATGCCCTGGAACAGACCCAGGAGGAATTTAAGGCTGCGGTGGCCTGCGGAGATGCCATGAAGATCGCGGAGACCGATGAGACGTATCACGATGTCATCTATAAAGGCACCGGCAACGACAGGCTTGTACAGATTCTCAACAATCTAAGGGAGCAGATGTACCGTTACCGTCTGGAATACATTAAGGACGAGGATAAGCGTCAGATTCTCCTTCTTGAGCACGACAAGATCTTAAAGGCTGTGAAGCTGCGCCGTGTGGAGGAAGCCAAGGAGGCCATGAGGGAGCACATCGATAACCAGGAAATCACGGTTTCCAGAAATATAAAGGAGCAGGAGGGCTAAAGACATATGATGACGTTTAAGGACCGGTATTTAGCAGGTGAAGTCGAATTTGAGGCGATTGACGATTACGTGGAAGCGTGGAACGGCAGCGACGATCCCCGTACTCTGGCCCAGTTTCTGGGGCTTGATGAGGAGGAAGAAGACATCTGGATTGAGGAAAGTGATGAAGCTCTTAAAGAGCTTCTTGACAGCAAAAAATAAATGGGCATAAAATTTATAAAAAAAGTATAACCTTTATTGACAAGGTGACAACATGTCATTATAATAAGTGACAGGTTGTCACCTTTCGCGTTTAAAATTATGGCTGGCCGGAAAAAGGGTGAGAACGAATAAAGAGGGGTGAGAATATGCCGACAGAACGATTTTATAAGTTGCCGGAGGAGAAGAAAAAAGCGATACGTGACGCGGCCATGGAAGAATGCATCCGGGTTCCTTTCGAAAAGGTCTCCATCAATAAAATAATTCAGAATGCAGGAATATCCAGAGGAAGCTTTTACACTTATTTTGAAGATAAGCGGGATTTGGTGAGATACATATTCAGCGACACTGCGGATAAACTGAAGTTCTTCTGGACGAAGTCCGTGGTCACACACGGCGGGGACCTGTGGATTGCCTCGGAGGAACTGCTGGATCAGGCGATTATCTTCGCACAGAAGGGGAAGATGTTCCAGATGATGCAGAGCATCGTTCTCTACCAGGACTTCGACAAGCTTTTTGCGGAAATCCATGGAAGCAATGGTGTGGGTGAAAAAAAAGGCAACGAAATCTTAGAGGCTCTGTACGAGGTGACGGACAAGGGGAAGTTCCGCAAGATCGATATGGATTCCTTTGGAATTCTCGTGTCCATGATCATGGGATGTGTGATGGAAAGCATAGGCTGGTATAACCGGCATATGGAGAGTGAGGAAAATATTAAGAAAATTTTCCGTGAAAAATTAGAAATACTGCAACATGGAATTTGTAAACAGTAACTAGAATAATCTTTGTAACGAAGTGAGGAGTTCAGCATGAGTAAGAAGAAAGTAATAACAATCGCAGTCAGCGTGGTATTAGTGGCTGCTGTGGCAACCTTAATCGTAACCAATGTTGCCGGAGGAAAGAAAGAGGAGGTCGTGGCGGAGGTGCCGCCGGTGGTAGCCGCAGAGAATCCGGAGCTTCGTTCGATCGAGGTGAGTACAGAGCTGATCGGTACGATTGAACCGGACAGCATCGTGTATGTAACACCGAAGGGAGCCGGAGAAATCATAAGCGTCAACGTGCAGACCGGCGATCAGGTGACGGCGGGACAGCTGTTATGCGAGATTGACACGAAGCAGGTGGAAGCGGCAAGACTTACCATGGAAACAGCCCGGGTATCGTATGAGGATGCAAAGAGCAATCTGGACCGCTATTCCGTGCTGCATGCGGCAGGGGATATGGCCGAAGCTGATTTCCAGAAGCTGGCTGATAATGTAGAACTGGCAAGACTGCAGTATGAGAGTGCAAAACTGGGTTATAACCTTCAGCTTGAGAGCAGCCAGGTTACCTCCCCGATCGCAGGACGTGTGGAGAGCTATAATGTAAAGCTTCACGATATGGTTTCCCAGCAGAGCCAGATCTGTGTCATCGCCGGAGCGGGCGACGGCAAGGCGGTTACCTTCTACGCTTCAGAACGGATAGTAGGGGGCCTGAAGGCCGGTGATCCTGTTACGGTTGAGAAAAATGGAACAGACCATGTGGCGTCAATCACGGAGGTGAGTTCCATGGTTGATCCGCAGAGCGGCTTATTTAAAGTAAAGGCATCCATTCCGGATGGAGGCGCACTGGCTACAGGAACCTCCGTAAAGCTTCGTGTGATTTCTGAGAAGGCCGAAAATGTGCTCACGGTGCCGGTTGACGCAGTCTATTATGAAGGCGGCAGTCCCTATATTTACACATACGGAGACGGTGTTCTCCACAAAAATGCGGTTACGGTCGGAATTGCTGATGACAGCTTCATCGAAGTAAAAGATGGAATTAACGCAGGCGATCTGGTTGTTACCACATGGACAACAGAGTTTTATGACGGATCCAAAGTCACCTTAAGTGAAAATCAGACATCAGAAGACGGGACACCAGACGCTCAGACCGAAAGTTTCAGTCAGACAGAGCCGGCTGATGCGAATCAGTAAGGGGGCGGAAGAATGGGAATTACAAAAAGTGTTTTAAAGAGACCCATCACCACCGTCCTGGCCGTTCTATGCCTTCTGGTCTTCGGTTTGTCTTCCGTGTTCTCCTCCAAGATGGAGCTGACACCGGAGATGAACTTCCCGATGATGATGATCACCGCCGTATACGCGGGAGCCAGCCCGGATGATGTCAATGAGCTGATTACAAAGCCCATTGAGGAATCGGTTGGAACCCTGTCCGGCATTAAGAATATTCAGTCCATGTCCCAGGAAAATATCTCCATTGTCATGATGGAGTATGAATACGGCACGGACATGGATAAAGCGTATTCCGATTTGAAGAAAAAGATGGACAGCATCACCATGCCGGATGATGTGGATTCGCCAAGCATCTTCGAATTTAACATGAATGACATGCCGAGTATCACACTGTCAGTCAATGATCCCTCGGCGGATAACTTATACAATTACGTGAGCGATGAGATCGTTCCGGAATTTGAGAAAATATCTTCCGTAGCCAGTGTGGATTTAAGCGGCGGACAGGAGGGCTATATCAGAGTCCGCCTGATCCCTGAGAAGATGAATCAGTATCATCTGAATATGAATTCCATCAGCCAGGCCATTAAAAGTGCGGATTTCACCTACCCGGCAGGAAGCACAGGGGTAGGCAAGCAGGATTTATCGGTCAGTACCTCCGTGAAATTCGATACGGTGGAGAGCTTAAAGAGAATTCCGATCGTAGCCGGAAGCGGAAAGACCATCTATTTAGAGGATGTGGCAGACGTGTCCGAGACAACCGGAAAGGATACCAGTATCGGCCGTTATAACGGAGAAGATACCGTGTCCCTGTCCATCAACAAGCAGCAGAAGAGCAGTGCGGTAGACGTATCGAAGTCGGTAAAACGGACGATCGAGACGCTGAAGGCAGAGCATCCGCAGCTGGAGATGATCGTTGTCAATGATACCAGCGAGCAGATTACCTCTGCGCTGAGTTCTGTGACGACCACTATGGTTATGGCGGTTATCATTTCCATGGTTATCATCTTCCTGTTCTTCGGAGATATCAAGGCGTCCCTGATCGTCGGAAGCTCCATCCCGGTATCGATCCTGGCGGCCCTGATCCTGATGTCGGTTATGGGATTTTCCCTGAACGTTGTTACCATGGGAAGCCTGGTTCTCGGAGTCGGTATGATGGTCGATAACTCCATCGTTGTGCTGGAAAGCTGTTTCCGTTCCCACAAGGGGCAGGGCTTCCGGGAATACATGGAGGCGGCGCTGGAAGGAACCGGCAAGGTTATCCAGTCGATCTTCGGCGGAACCGTTACCACCTGTGTCGTATTTATCCCGCTTGCACTCTTAAAGGGGATGTCGGGACAGATGTTCGCACCGCTTGGTTTCACCATCGTATTCTGTATGGCGGCCTCACTGATCTCCGCTATGACCATTGTTCCGCTGTGCTACAGCCGGTTCCGTCCGGTGGAGAAGAAGAATTCTCCGGCCTCCGGCATGGTTCGCTGGCTGCAGGAGGGCTACCGGAATATCATCGGAAAGCTGCTGAATAAGAAAAAGACGGTTATGGCAGTTTCCGTACTGCTTCTGGTGGTATCCTTTGTGATCGCCGGTCGGCTGGGATTCGCCCTGATGCCTGATGTAGACCAGGGAACCGTAGCCGTGACGGTAGAGGTTCGCCCTGGTCTCAAGATAGAAGAGGTAGATAAGATTCTGAGCAAGGTGGAGGCGATTGTCAAAGCCGAGCCTGACAGGAAGTCCTACATGGTTACATACGGCGGCAGCGGATTGTCCCTGGGTGGAAGCAGCGCTTCTCTGACCGCATATTTGAAGGATGACAGAGAACTCACCACAAAACAGGTCGTGGATAAATGGAAGAAAGAGATGCGGGATATCCCGGACTGCAACATAACCGTGGAATCCAGTTCCATGATGAGTTCCTTCAGCAGTTCCAACGATTTACAGGTTATTTTACAAAGCTCCCAGCTAGATGACTTGAAAGAGGCCTCCGACAATCTGGTCGATGAGCTCACACAGTATCCGGGCCTCATCAAGGTGCATTCCGATCTGGAAAACGCAGCTCCGGTAATCAAGGTCCATGTGGACCCGATCGAAGCGGCTGCGGACGGCGTCGCTCCGGCCTCTGTCGGAGGATTGCTTAACAACATGTTAAGCGGTGTGAAGGCGATGACCATGGACGTGGACGGCAACAACGTGGACGTTAAGGTCGAATATCCGGATGGAGAGTATGATACGCTGGATAAGGTAAAGGGAATCACGATTCCGACACAGACAGGCGGTTCCGTGGCGCTTACCGATATTGCTGATATCGTTTATGAAGACAGCCCGGCCGGAATCACACGTAAGAATAAACAGTACCAGGCGACCATCACGGGCTCCTTTACCGACGAGGTGTCTACCGACAAGGAAAAGACGGAAGCCCTGAAGAAGATCAATGAACAGGTGGTAAACAAATACTTGAACAGCTCGGTTACAAGAGCGAAAAACAGCGTTGACGAGTCCATGTATGAGGAATTCAGCGCCCTGTTTAAAGCCATTGCCATCGCGATCTTCCTGGTATTCGTGGTTATGGCGGCTCAGTTCGAGTCACCGAAGTTCTCACTGATGGTCATGACGACCATTCCGTTCAGCCTGATCGGTTCCTTCGGTCTGCTGGCGGCCGCGGATGTCATGATTACCATGCCTTCCTTATTAGGCTTCCTGATGTTAATCGGTACGGTTGTGAACGCCGGTATTCTTTATGTCGATACGGTCAACCAGTACCGCTCCACGATGGATAAGCGAACGGCCATGATAGAGGCGGGCGCGACGAGACTTCGTCCTATCCTCATGACGACTCTGACCACCATCGTGTCCATGATCCCGATGGCGATCGGATACGGAAGCAACGGAGAACTGATGCAGGGGCTTGCCCTTGTCAACGTCGGAGGCCTGACGGCTTCGACCATTCTGTCCCTCCTGATGCTGCCGGTTTACTACTCGATTATGAGCGGAAAAGTGGATACGGAGCCAATGCCGGACTAAGTTATATGAAAACTGGAATAATGTGTCTTTGAACTTATTGCAGTTATATGGTAAGATAAGGATACGAAAAAAGAGCAGAGGATTCAGACTGTAACATAAAATCCATCCGGTACAAGGTTAGGAGGACCAATTGATGAAAAAATGGAAACAGATTAGTGCCTGCTGTCTGGCAGCAGTTCTGGCGGCTGCGGCTCCGACAGGGACTGCCTGGGCCGGAAGCCCGGAATTCGCCAGAAGCGCCGAGGAGTGGGCAAAGCTTCGCGATAACGTCATGGAGTATGACGAACTGGCGGGGCTGATACATGAATATAATGTGACGGTACAGAATAATCAGCGTGATTATAACGAGAAAAAGAATAAAACAAGCGATGAAATCGCACAGGATTACCGGGATGCGGCCGACGCGGTCCGGAGCAGCATGTCTGGGGACGACAGTCCCCAGGCTATCATGCAGGACAGCATGGCGGAAGCGCAGGCTTTAAGCCTGGAGCAGCAGGCCGATGACAATGTGGAGGACAGCGAGATTTTCAAGATGACCTATGATCAGACAGAGGCCACGCTTGTATCCAACGCTCAGACCAATATGATCTCCTACCACCAGAAGGCCCGGGACCTGGATTTGAAGAAAAAGAACAGGGAACTGCTGGCCGCGACCTATGACTCCGTGGTGCTTAAGATGAATCACGGCATGGCCACGCAGATGGAAGTGCTGACTGCCCTGGAGAATTTACAGAACGCGGATGCGGCGATCTTAACCGCCGAGTCCGATCTGGAGAATACGCGGCAGAAGCTCTGTGTTATGCTGGGCTGGAGATACGACGCTTCCCCGGAGATCCGGGAGATCCCGGCCGTGGATTTAAACAGAATTCAGTCCATGGATCCGGCGGCAGACAAGGCCAAGGCCCTGGAGAACAACTACACGCTTCGCATCAACAAAAAGAAACTGGCAAACTCCTCGAATAATTCGAAAAAAGAGAGCCTTCAGATGACCATAGACGATAACATCCAGAGAATCGGATCATCCGTGGATTCGGCATATAAGAATGTTATTCAGAGCCAGACCGCCTATCAGCAGGCCGCAGTATCCTTAGAGGTGGCTTCCAAGAACATGGAAGCGGCCGAGAGGAAGATGCAGATCGGTACGCTCAGCCGGCTGGATTACTTAACCCAGCAGTATGCGTATCTCCAGGCTCAGGTAGCCATGGAAGACGCGAGTATGGCGCTGTTCCAGGCTGTGGAATCGTATGACTGGAACATTAATGGCCTGGCGAGTGCCAGCGCAGGCATGTAACCGGTGGATGGGATACTTACAGCCGGAAGGAGTAAAGGCATGAAAAAATGGAAAATGATAATGTGTATGGCTCTGGCCGGTACGCTTTTAGCCGGAGGAAGTTTCTCTTCCTGGGCAAAGCTGTCGGATTACGATGCGGAGACGGCGGCGCGGCTTCAGGACGATAAACTGGAGTACGACGAACTGGAGAATCTGATCAGGGAGTACAATCCCGAGATCAGCTACGCGTATAAGCAGCTGGATTTCTCAGATGATGATACGGCTTCGACGGTCAGAAATCTGAAAGATTCGATAGAGAAAGAAGATTATAAAGATAAGATTAAGGCGCTGAAGGAACAGAAGAAACAGCTGGAAGCGATGCCGGATTTCGAGGGCAAGGACGCCGCTCTACAGGAACTGAAGACGGCAATTAAGGGGATGGAGTCCATGCTGGACGCCCCGTCGACCACGACGAAAGCAACGGATAAACAGCTGGAGAAGGCGAGAAAACAGATTGACACGGGAGCGAGATCAGCTTTAAAGGGCACACAGACCCTGATGATTACGTATGACAATCTCCGCGCCCAGGTGCAGACCCTGGAAAAGGTGGAAGAGCTTCAGAAGGAAGCGCTGGAAGCCGCGAAGCTGCAGGCAGGGCTGGGGATGGCGACGGACACCGGAGTATTGCAGGCCCAGAGCGATCTGCTGTCCAGTCAGTCCCAGCTTGACAATCTGCGTAACCTCTCTAATAATCTGCGCAGCCAGCTCTGCCTTTTAACGGGCTGGAAGGTGGACGCCACACCGGAGATCGGTTCGGTCCCCGCTGCGGACCCGTCGAAGATCGACACCATCGATCTGTCGGCGGATATTTTAAAGGCCATCGGCAATAACCAGACCCTGATATCACAGCGTCATGCGTCATCCACAAAGTCCACGGCCGCTATCGACAACCGTCTGAAGAATATTGACGTGTCGGAACAGCAGCTGACGGTAGAAATGCAGCGGCTGTATTCGGTCATGCAGCAGAAAAAGGTGCTCTACGACGCGGCCAACACGGCGTACCAGAAGGCTCTTCTGGCCAAGGGCGCCGCAGAACGCCAGTATGACTTGAAGATGCTGAGCAGACTGCAGTATCTCGGCGCAGAGGCCCAGTTTTACCAGGCGGAAGGCGCGAGAAAATCGGCTGATACTGCGCTGCTTCAGGCTATGCTTGACTATGACTGGGCAGTTCAGGGATATGTGTCCATACCACAGTAGGATTACAGAGTGGCGGACGCGTTTAAGCTCAGCAGCAGGATTACAAGGGGGCGGACGCATTTAAGCCCGGCAGTACTAATTTTCCAGCAGCTCAAGGAATTTTGAACGAATCCGGATATGGACCTCCGGCTGCTTCTTAAGAAGCGCCTGGTAGTCCGCGGCATCGAGGGATTCTCGTAATATTTCCCGGGAAGAATCGGGAACGACCGCGTAGGTCGAATCAACAAAACAAAGCGGAGGATAGAGGACACACCACCAGTTGTGTCCTTTTCCTTTGCCTATTTCCACCCGCACCGCGTCGTACGTACCACAGGGAAATACCATGTCGCCGTAGGTTTTTGTGGGAAAATAGCATTCTGTTACTTCCATATGTGCAGGATAATCATATCCTTCCGCTTTCATGTAATCTTCTGCCTCCTGTTCCAGGCTGTCCTTATTGGCAAGGACATACTCTTTCGTATCATCCAGTGATGCATTTTCCCCCAGTTTCTCATATATTGAATCGAGGAGCAGGGTTCGCACGCGCAGCTTCAGCTGCTGGTCTTCGTCGGAATCGCTGTTGGCCAGAACGTGGAAACGCAGAATTTCCGGGGCGATTCGGGCGGCCATGGCTTCGTCGCTCTGGCGCTGGCCGGCCATGGTGAATAAGAATGCCAGAAGAAGGCAGGTTAAGCACAGGAATAAATCACGTCTATATTTCATAAGGAACCTCCATTTTACAGTCAGGAATTATCTATTTGTTGTAATTGTAACCATATGTGCTATAATATAAACACTGTAAAAAGGAAATTCCTGCAGCAGCAATCCCGCGGGAAAAGGAAAGTATGAGGAGAAAGTAAAATGAACAGGAAAACAGCGGTTGTTTTATTTGGCGGCCAGTCATCTGAGCATGTGGTATCCTGCATGTCTGTGGTCAACGTCATCAATCATATGAATAGAGAGAAATACGACCTTCTTTTAATTGGAATCACGGAAGAGGGCCATTGGATCAAAGTGGAATCCGTGGAGGCGATCGAGTCCGGCAGCTGGAGAGAGGGGACGGTAAATGCCGTCATATCCCCTGATGCCACGAAGCAGTGCGTCATATTAACCGAGGGAGACCGTGTGGAGTTTGTGAAGGCGGATGTGGTATTTCCGGTGCTTCATGGGCTGTATGGGGAGGATGGCACCGTTCAGGGGCTTCTGGAGCTGGCCAGAATCCCGTACGTGGGCTGCGGCGTGCTGGCATCTGCCGTATCCATGGATAAATTGTATACAAAGATCGTGGTAGACGATTTAGGCGTGCGCCAGGCCGCCTACGTCCCTGTTATGCGGTCTGACTTAAACGATATGGCCTCCGTAGTCGGCAGAGTGGAAGCGAAGTTCTCCTACCCCGTATTCGTAAAGCCGTCGAATGCCGGTTCGTCGAAGGGCGTGGCCCGTGCGGACGGCAGGGAGGAGCTGGAGGCAGCGCTTCGCGAGGCGGCAAACCACGACCGCAAGATTCTTGTGGAGGAAATGATCAGGGGCCGGGAGATCGAGTGTGCGGTATTTGGCGGCGGACTGATTCCGGTGGAAGCCTCCGGAGTCGGAGAGATCCTGGCGGCCGCGGAGTTCTACGATTTTGACGCGAAATATTACAATTCCGATTCCAGAACGGTTGTGAATCCGGACCTTCCGGGAGATGCAGTGAATCAGGTTCGGGAAGCGGCAAAGGCCATCTTCCAGGCGGTGGACGGCTACGGCCTCGCCCGAGTGGACTTCTTCGTTAAGGATGACGGAACCGTGGTATTTAATGAGATCAACACACTGCCGGGCTTCACGGCCATCAGCATGTATCCCATGCTCTGGGAAGCCGCAGGAGTCACCAAGGATCAGCTGGTAGACCGCCTGATGGAGCACGCATTTGACCGCTTCCGGCTTTAGAAAACGGATCAAAACTTAAGGAGAGACACTATGGCAGACAGGAATTCACCCATAGGGGTATTTGACTCCGGCGTCGGTGGTCTGACCGTTGCGCGGGAGATTATGAGACAGATGCCGACAGAACGGATCGTCTATTTCGGCGATACCGCCAGAGTTCCATACGGCAACAAGTCCGGCAATACGGTAATCCGTTTCACGAGACAGATTATCCGCTTTCTTCTGACTCAGGATGTAAAGGCCATCGTTATCGCATGCAACACCGCGACAGCCTATGCGCTGGAAGCGGTGGAGGGGGAGCTGGATATTCCCATCATCGGCGTAATTCACGCCGGCGCCAGGACGGCGACCCAGGCCACGAAAAATGGAAAGATCGGCATCATCGGCACGGAAGGAACGATCCGCAGCGGCGTCTACACAAAGGTGATGAAGGGGATGCGCTCCGACATCGAGGTGACCGGCAAGTCCTGTCCCCTCCTGGTTCCGCTGGTGGAGGAAGGGCTGCTTCACGATTCCGTGACAGATGAGATTGCGTCCCGTTACTTAAGCGAACTGAAGGGCAAATATATAGACACTCTGGTTCTGGGCTGCACCCATTATCCGCTGCTGCGTTCGACGGTAGGGCGTCTGATGGGACCCGAGGTGACACTGGTGAATCCGGCGTATGAGACTGCCCTGGAACTGAAACAGGTTCTGGAGGAGGCAGATTTATTATGCGGCGGCTCCCAGGAAGGCCAGGAGCAGTATCGTTTTTATGTCAGTGATCTGGCAGAAAAATTCACCAGCTTTGCGGCGTCGATTCTTCCCGGAGAGGTGAAGGAAACGAGACAGATAAACATAGAGGAGTTTTGAGATGACAAGAGATGTACTGATTACCATAAGCGGCATTCAGCTGGCGGACGGTGACAGCAATGAAGTTGAGATGAACACCGCCGGCGATTATTTCCAGAAAAACGGCAGCCATTACATTCTGTACGACGAGGTAATGGAAGGCCAGAATGATATTATCAAAAACACAATCAAGATCCGTCCCGAGGGTCTTGACATCATAAAACGCGGAAGCTCCAGTGTCCACATGACATTTGAAAAGGACAAGAAAAACCTTTCCTGTTATGCGACGCCCTTCGGAGAAATGATGATCGGCATCAACACCAACGACATCCTCATCGCCGAGGACGAGGACAGCTTAAAGGTCCGCGTATCCTATTCCCTGGACATCAACTATCAGCATGTATCGGAGTGCAATATCAATCTGGACATTCACTCAAAGTCTACTGCGAATATTCATTTGTGATATGCTACGCCCAATTCCCCGGACCGCCCGGCTGGCATGGGGCTGTGTACTGGCTGGGTAAGAAAAGCAAAAAGCAAAAATTTGCTTTCTAAGTCCAATTAGAAAGCAACCGCTGCCTGAATATTACTGTAGATTTACCAAATTTAATTCATACTATTCACAGATGATGCCGCGTTGCATTCATATCCCTTAGCGGAGCCAATACACAGCCCCAGTACTTGTGGAGAGGCGGAGTCTGGCAGGGGAGGAATCGTGAACGGTTTCCTTTTCTGAGGTTCGCAGGAACTTAAGTGGGAAGAGACGAAAATGAGGGGGTGAAAGCTGGCCTCCAAGCCAGCTTTCAAGTGAACACGGAGGCGAAGTCCTTCAGGAGTTCGGCGGAGTTTTCGCGATCCCCCTCATTTTCGTCTCTTCCCGCTTTAGTTC